>CAMLNA010000015.1 GCA_946481025.1 uncultured Rivibacter sp. | reverse complement strand
GCAGCGCGACCAGCCGCCCGCGTCGAAGGTGGTGCACTGACCATGCGCTGCCGGATCTCACCGCGCCGTGTGCGCGGCATGGTGGCTGCTGGCCTGTTGTGCGTGCTGGCCCCGCTCGTTTCGTGGGCGCAGGCGGCCGCGCCCGCGGCGGCGGCTGCACCGGCGGCCCAGCGCCGCCCCATCGAGCATTTCGCACGGGTGCCGCAACTGTCCCGCGTGGCGCTGTCGCCCGACGGCAAGCAGATCGCCGCCCTGCTGAACCGGGAAGACCGCACCCTGCTGATCACCCGGGCAGTCACGGGTGGCAGCCCCCGCGGCGTGCTCGAGACCGACAACCAGAAGTTCCACTTCAACTGGATCCGCTGGGTGAGCAACGAGCGCCTGCTGGTCAGCTTCCGCTACGCGGCGCAGCGCGATTTCGTGGGCACGGTGGAAACCCGCCTCGTCTCGGTGAAGGCCGAGGGCGGCGGCCTTGTCAACCTGGTGCAGAACCGGCCGCAGGCCGGCAGCGTCCTCGGCACGGTGCGCAGCCAGCAGATCCAGGACCGGGTCATCGACTGGCTGCCGGGCGACGGGCGCCACGTGCTGCTGCAGCTCAGCGAGCCCGGCCGGCCGCTGCCCGGCGTCTACAAGGTGAACGTCGAGACGGGCGCCAGCCGCATGGTCAAGGCGCCCGAGCGCGACGTCCACTGGTGGTTCACCGACGCGCAGCACCGGGTGCGCGTGGGCATCCGCCTGCTGGACAACGGCGGCCGCTGGGAAGTCATCGGCAGCGACCCCGACGGCCGGAACTGGCGCACGCTGTGGGCCTTCGACAAGCTGAAGGAGTCCGTCTGGCCGCTCGGCTTCGGGCTCGACCCCCAGGAGCTTTACGTGCGCGCGGATCACGAAGGCCGCATGGCGGTGTTCTCGGTCCGGCTCGACGCGCCGGGGCTGCCCAGGACCCTGCGCCTGTCGCACTCCCTTCGCGACACGGACGGCAGCCTGATCCGCGCACCCGCCACCGGCGAAGTGATCGGCCTGCGCATCGACGAGCCGGAGTCGGGCGGAGGCGAGGCCCGCAGCGAGTGGTGGAACGACGACTGGCGGGCGCAGATGCTGGCCATCGACCAGGCCCTGCCCGACCGCAGCAACCGTCTGCTCGGCATGAGCGATGACGAGCAAGGCTACCTGGTCTACTCGAGCGGCAACCGCCAGCCGGGCGGGTTCTATGCGGGCGACCGTGCCAGCGGCCAGCTGGCCTTCCTCGGCAGCACTCACCCGGACCTCGCGAATGCCGCGCTCGCGGGCAAGCGGGCGGTGAGCATCAAGGCCCGCGACGGGCTGACGCTGAATGCCTATCTCACGCTCCCGGCGGGGCACTCCTCCTCGGCGAATGTGAGGCAGCCGCTGCCCTTCGTGCTGCTGCCGCACGGCGGCCCGCACAGCCGCGACGACATCGACTTCGATCCGTGGACCGAATTCCTGGCCGACCGGGGCTATGCGGTGCTGCAGGTCAACTTCCGCGGATCGAGCGGCTACGGCCACGAGTTCAAGCTGGCGGGCCTGAAGCGATGGGGCCTCGAGATGCAGGACGACCTGACCGACGCCGTGTCATGGGCGGTGGAACAGGGGGTGGCCGACCCGAAGCGCGTGTGCATCGTGGGGGCCAGCTACGGCGGCTATGCGGCGCTCATGGGCGCGGTGAAGACGCCCGATCTCTACCGCTGCGCGGTGAGCTTTGCGGGCGTGTCGGACCTGCCGGACCTGATCGAGTTCGAGAGCGACTACCTGGGAGGCCGTGAGGCAGCCGAACGCACGATCGGGCGCTTGTGGGCCGACAGGGCGCAGCTGCGGGCCACCTCGCCGGCGAGGCAGGCCGAGCGCATCCGGGCGCCGGTGCTGCTGGTGCACGGCACGGTGGACCGCAGCGTGCCGGTGGACCAGAGCGAGACGATGGCCAGCGCGCTGCGCCGTGCGGGCAAGCCGCACCGCTACATCGAGCTCGAAGGCGGCGACCATCATCTCAGCCGCCACAGCCATCGCCTGGCGTTCTTCCGCGCACTCGAGGGTTTTCTCGACGAGCACCTGAAGCCGGTGCCGGGCGGCACCGCGGCCCCGATCGCGGGGCCGTAGCTTGCATGCACGCCCGCACTCCACATTGCGCAGGAGGCGGGGTGCGTTGCCTCACACCTTGAACTCGGCGATCGCGCGCTGCAGCCCGTCGAGCTGCTTGAGCTCGTGCTGCATCCGGGCCGCGATGGTGGGCAATGCGCCGTGCAGCCCGGTGCGCACGGTCTCGGCCGCCAGGCGCTCGTGGTCCTTCATCATCCCGGCCAGCTTTTCGGCGTCTGCCGGCAGTGTCTCTGCGATCTGGTTGACCACCGCGCCCAGCATCGCGTACCGCAGGTCCGCCAGCGGCAGCATCGAGGGCGCCGTGGTTTCCTTGCGGCCGGCCTGCAAGGGCGTCAGCAGCGCCTGCCATGAGGCGGGCAGCTCCGCCGTGTCGGCGAGTTCGGCCACCAGTTCGGGCACGGTGCCCGGACCCCATTGCCGCGTGAGCGCATGCTCGGCCACCAGGCCCAGCTCGACCAGCGGGTCCCATGGGCAAGGGTGCGGGTGCGGCAGCTCGAACTCGAGCATCTCCGGGTCGAAGCGCGCCAGCGCCAGCTTGATGAACGGCCAGCAGCGGCGGCGGTTGCGCGGTGCGAGCCAGCGCACGGTGTTGAGGTAGTAGCGCTGGATCTTCTGGTACTCGGGCGTCGGCGAGCCACCCGAGTAGAGGCCCTCGAACGGCTGGCCCGCGCTGTCGCTGCCGGCGCCCGAGCCGTTGAGGTTGATGTTGACGAAGTGGTGCCAGGTCGCGTCGCAGACGATGCGGCCCACGCGCGCGGCGTCGCCGTCATAGGCCGAGATGCCGCCGAAGGAGCGCGGTGCCACCGGCGGCTTGGTGCCGGTGGGCGTGGGCGCGCCGCTTTCGATGAAGCGCCCGCCCGAGATCGACACCGACACCACCTGAGCCGCGATGCGCGGCCCGCCGCCGACGGGTTCGGGCCATTCCTCCACGCCGGCGAACGAGCCCGGGCCGGGCGCCGGTGCCAGGCACTCGCTTTCGTGCGCGTGGTCGGGCATCCAGTCCACCGCGCCCGACGGATGGCGCAGCACCGGATGCACGTTCCAGCTCGAGGCGGCCGAGTCGGGCCCGCCGTTCGAGAAGAACACCGGATAGATGCGCTGCGCAATCGCGTTGGCCTGGTCGTTGAACTGCTTGACGTTGTCGCTGCCCGGATCGATCACCGTGTCGAGCCGCTGCGGCGAGCTCATCGGGATGCCGGCCCAGTTGCGCATCGCGCGCACGCGCGGAATGAAGCCGCCCATGCCGCGGCCCAGCGTGCCGTGGTCGCCCGTGGCGAACACGCCGCCGCCGTCCTTCATGAACTGGGCGATCTGGCTCTGCTCCGCGGCCTGCAGCGCGGCCGAGCTGAAGCCGAACAGCCACAGCTGGTCGTACTGCGCGGTGTTGACCGAGGCATCGAAGGTGAACGCGCCGGCGATGGTGGTGGGGCCCGAGCCGCCACGATGCGCGGTGGCGATGGTGTGGCCGGCCGCCGCCACGATGGAGACGAACTCCGACAGGCCGAAGAAGCCGGTGCCGAAGTCGAGGCTGCCGTCGGTCACCATCAGGATGCGTTGGGGGCACGGGTAGGTCAGCAGCGCCTCGGCGAAGCGGTTGCCGGCAAAGGCTCTGGCCTCGAGGTTGGGCATGCGGGAGATGTCGGGCATCGTGGGCTCCTTGAGTGGATGTGCGGCCCCGGTCATGGAGCCGCTGCTACTCAAGCTAGGCGAGGCTGCCTGTTTGCGCCCCCCTAGGTGGGCCCCTCGCCTTAGGGACGCGTCGTCTTGCGAGCCAGGTGCTCGCACTCGGCCACGAGGCACTCCGCGCAGCGAGCCCGCCAGCGCCGGCCGTCGGGCTCGCGTTCGCCGGTCGCCTCGGCCGTCACCAGCCCGAGGCGCTGCAGGGCCGACAGCGCCGCCTTGGTTCTCGCATCGGCCTGCCCGTACACCACGCCGTAGGGCAGTGCGGCCGCGTCGAGGGCCTTGCGCACCAGGGCATCGACCGGCTCGCGCACGTGCGCGCCGTCGCGTATGAAGCCGTCGGCCTGCCAGGGCAGGTCGAGCGCGGTGAGCAAGGTCGCGTCGCACCCGTCGCGGTGCGCGGCCAGTGCATCGGCATACAAGGACGGGTCGCCGAAGATGAGGTCGCTGTAGACCGCGATCATCACGGCGCTGGTGTCGGCCACCACGACGTCGTGCAGGCGGGCGGCAGCCTGGATGCGCCGTGTCTGCTCGGCGGCGATGGCGGCCTGCTCGTCCACGCGCGGCGTGCGGCCGGCGCGATCGCAGAATTCCCGCAGGTATTCGGTCACCACCGCGGCGTCGTGCCCGAGCGCGCGCAACTCCAGCGTCAGCGTGTGGGCCAGCGTCGTCTTGCCGGTGCTTTCGGCCCCGAGGATGGCGATGACCTTGCCGGCCTTCATGCGTCTTTCGCGACGGCCAGGTGCGCCCATGCGCGCCAGCCCACCACCGCCATCGCGGCGAAGAGCGTGTACAGGCCCACGGTGAGCCACAGGCCCTTGTAGGCGAAGAGGCCCACGCCCACCACGTTGACCGCCACCCAGGCGGGCCAGTTGTCGACGTACTTGCGGCCGAGCAGGAACTGGCCGAGCAGGCTGCCGGCCGTGGGAAAGGCGTCCCAGTAGGGCACGTCGGTGTCGGTGTGATGGTCGAGGAACCAGCCCATCGCCGGCCACAGCGCCGCCATGCCCAGCAGCACGAGCGCGCGATCGCGGCGGCCGAGCCAGCGCACCCGCAAGGCTTGGCCGTCGGCCTGCCTGCCGCGCAGCCATTGCCGCCAGCCCCACAGCGCGACCACGGCAAAGAAGACCTGCAGCCAGGCATCGCCGTACAGCCTGGCCTGCCAGAAGACCAGCCAGTAGAGCGCCGAGCTGGCGATGGCCAGCGGCCAGGCCAGCGGGTTGACGCGCCAGTTGCACACCACCATCCACACGCCGAGCAGGGCGCCGGCGAGTTCGGCCCAGCTGGCACTGACCGGGCCGATCGTGAAGGCAGAGGAGTTCAGGAGGGCGACGAAGGTGTCCATGACGGCACGTTCGCCGTGAGGTGCTGAAGGAGCGTGCGCGTCAGCGCCGGGGCGCGATCTGCACGTAGATCTCGTCGGGCTTGACCATGCCCAGCTCGAAGCGCGCCTTCTCCTCGACCATCTCGAGGCCTTCCTTCAGGTCGCGCACCTCGGCGGCCAGCTGCTCGTTGCGCTGGCGCGCCAGTTCGTTCTTGTCCTGCTGGGCGGCCAGCTCCGACTGCAGCACCATCACGCGCGGCACCCCACCCTTGCCGAACCACAGTTCGACATGGACGAAGGCCAGCAAGGCCGCGAGTGCCAGCGTGACGAGGCGCATGCAGTCCGGCGGCCTTTTCGATCAGCGCAGGTTGTAGAACGCCGAGCGGCCGGGGTACACCGCGATGTCGCCCAGGTCTTCCTCGATGCGCAGCAGCTGGTTGTACTTGGCCATGCGGTCCGAGCGGCTCAGCGAACCGGTCTTGATCTGGCCGGCGTTGGTGCCCACGGCGATGTCGGCGATGGTGGAGTCTTCCGTCTCGCCCGAGCGGTGGCTGATGACGGCGGTGTAGTTCGCGCGCTTGGCCATCTCGATGGCGGCGAAGGTCTCGGTCAGCGTGCCGATCTGGTTGATCTTGATGAGGATCGAATTCGCGATGCGCTTGTCGATGCCTTCCTTCAGGATGCGGGTGTTGGTGACGAACAGGTCGTCGCCCACCAGCTGCACCTTCTTGCCGAGCTTGTCGGTCAGGTGCTTCCAGCCGTCCCAGTCGCCTTCGGCCATGCCGTCCTCGATGCTGATGATCGGGTACTTGTCGGCCCAGGTCGCCAGGATGTCCGTCCATTCGGTGGCGCCGAGCTTCAGGCCGCCTTCGCCTTCGAGCACGTACTTGCCGTCCTTGTAGAACTCGCTGGCCGCGCAGTCGAGGCCGAGCGCGATCTGCTCACCGGCGGTGTAGCCGGCCTTGTCGATCGCTTCGAGGATCATCTGGATGGCCGCCTCGTGGTTGGCCACGTTGGGCGCGAAGCCGCCTTCGTCGCCCACGGCGGTGCTCATGCCCTTGTCGTGCAGGATCTTCTTGAGCGCATGGAACACCTCGGCGCCGTAGCGCACCGCCTCGCGGAAGCTGGGCGCCCCCACCGGGATGATCATCAGCTCCTGCAGGTCGAGGTTGTTGTTGGCGTGCGCGCCGCCGTTGACCACGTTCATCATCGGCACCGGCAGCTGCATGCCGCCCATGCCGCCGAAGTAGCGGTACAGCGGCAGGCCCGACTCTTCGGCGGCGGCACGGGCCACGGCCATCGAAACCGCCAGCGTGGCGTTGGCGCCCAGGCGCGACTTGTTGTCGGTGCCGTCCAGGTCGATCAGGGTCTTGTCGAGGAAGGCCTGTTCGGAGGCATCGAGGCCCAGCACGGCTTCGGAGATGTCGGTGTTGATGTGTTCGACGGCCTTCAGCACGCCCTTGCCCAGGTAGCGGCCCTTGTCGCCGTCACGCAGCTCGATGGCTTCGCGGCTGCCGGTGGACGCGCCGCTCGGCACGGCCGCGCGGCCCATCACGCCCGACTCCAGCAACACGTCGCACTCGACGGTCGGGTTGCCGCGGCTGTCCAGGATCTCCCGGCCGACGATGTCAACGATGGCACTCATTCGCTTGTCCTCTGTCTCTCTCTGGTACTGCTTGCGTGGATGGAAAGAAGGGCTCGTCAGAGCCCTTCCACAACGATCATGCGCATGACGGCAGCCCCGGTGCGGGCTTCCTTTGCGCGTGCATATTCGGTGGAGTCGTAGAAACGGCGGGCCGCCTCCACCGAGGGGAACTTGAGCACGACCATCCGGTCGGGCTGCCAGTCGCCTTCGAGCACCTGCACCGCACCGCCGCGCACGCACGGCTCGGCCCCGTGGGCCTGCATCGCCAGCGTCGAGAACTTCTTGTAGTCCTCGTATTGGGTCGGGTTGGTGACGGTGACGTTGGCGATGATGTAGGCGCTCATCGGAAGGCAGCCGTGTGTCAGGCGTTGAAGTTGTTCTCGAGGAACCCGTTCCTCTTGGTGACCTGGTCAAGCGCCACCAACGTTTCCAGCAGGGCCTTCATGTGCTTGAGCGGCACCGCGTTCGGCCCGTCGCTCAGGGCCTTGGCCGGGTCGGGGTGGGTTTCCATGAACACACCCGCCACGCCGACCGCGATGGCCGCGCGCGCCAGCACCGGCACGAATTCGCGCTGGCCGCCCGAGCTGGTGCCCTGGCCGCCCGGCAGCTGCACGCTGTGGGTGGCGTCGAACACCACCGGCGCACCCGTCTCGCGCATGATCGCCAGCGAGCGCATGTCGGAGACGAGGTTGTTGTAGCCGAAGCTCGCGCCGCGTTCGCAGGCGAAGAAACTGTCTTCGGGCAGGCCCTTCTCGCGCGCCGCCGCACGGGCCTTGTCGATGACGTTCTTCATGTCGCCGGGGGCGAGGAACTGGCCCTTCTTGATGTTGACCGGCTTGCCCGATTGCGCCACCGCGCGGATGAAGTCGGTCTGGCGGCACAGGAAGGCGGGCGTCTGCAGCACGTCGACCACCGAGGCCACCTGTGGGATCTCGGCTTCGGTGTGCACGTCGGTCAGCACCGGCACGCCAAGCCGCTTCTTCACCTGGGCCAGGATCTCCAGGCCCTTTTCCATGCCGGGTCCGCGGAACGAGGTGCCCGACGAGCGGTTGGCCTTGTCGTAGCTCGACTTGAAGATGAAGGGGATGCCGAGCGACGCGGTGATCTCCTTCAGATGCCCGGCCACGTCGATCTGGAGTTGCTCGGACTCGACCACGCAGGGGCCGGCGATCAGGAAGAACGGCTTGTCCAGGCCGGCTTCAAAGCCACAGAGCTTCATAGGGTGTGTGTCCTCAGGCCGCAGCCTTCTGCGCCACACCGGCGGCCTGGTGCGCCAGCGCGGCCTTGATGTAGCTGTTGAACAGCGGGTGCCCGTCCCACGGCGTGGACTTGAACTCGGGGTGGAACTGCACGCCCACGAACCACGGGTGCACGCTGCGCGGCAGCTCCACCATCTCGGTGAGCTTCTCGCGCTGCGTGATGGCAGAAATGACGAGGCCGGCCTCCTGGAGGCGCTGCAGGTAGTGCTCGTTGGCCTCGTAGCGGTGGCGGTGGCGCTCGGTGACCACGTCGCCGTAGATGTCGTGCGCCAGCGTGCCGGGCTTCACGTCGGAACTCTGCGCGCCCAGGCGCATGGTGCCGCCCAGGTCGGAGTTGGCGTCGCGCTTCTGGATGCTGCCGTCGCGGTCCTGCCATTCGTCGATCAGCGCGATCACCGGGTGCGGCGTGCTTTCGTCGAACTCGGTGCTGTTGGCGTTCTCGAGGCCGGCCTTGTGCCGCGCGTATTCGATGGTGGCCACCTGCATGCCCAGGCAGATGCCGAGGTAGGGGATGCGGTGCTCGCGCGCATAACGCGCCGCGCAGATCTTCCCTTCGATGCCGCGCTTGCCGAAGCCGCCCGGCACCAGGATGGCGTCGAACCTGCCCAGCTGGTTCACGCTTTCCGGCGTGATGGTCTCGGAGTCGACGTATTCGATGCGCACCCGCGCATGGTTCTTGATGCCGGCGTGGCGCAGCGCCTCGTTGAGCGACTTGTACGAGTCCGACAGGTCGGTGTACTTGCCCACCATCGCGATCACCGCTTCGGCCTTGGGGTGCTCGACCTCGTGCACCAGCGCGTCCCAGCGCGTCAGGTTGGCCGGCGGCGTGTTCAGGCGGAGCTTGTCGCAGATGAGCCCGTCGAGCCCCTGCTCATGCAGCATGCGCGGCACCTTGTAGATGGTGTCGGCGTCCCACACGGAGATCACGCCCCACTCGGGCACGTTGGTGAACAGCGAGATCTTCTCGCGCTCGTCTTCGGGAATGGGCCGGTCGGCGCGGCACAGCAGCGCGTCGGGCTGGATGCCGATCTCGCGCATCTTCTGCACCGTGTGCTGGGTGGGCTTGGTCTTGAGCTCGCCGGCCGCGGCGATCCACGGCACGTAGGTGAGGTGCACGAAGGCGGTGTTGTTGGGGCCGAGCTTCAGGCTCATCTGGCGCACCGCTTCGAGGAAGGGCAGCGATTCGATGTCGCCCACCGTGCCGCCGATCTCGACGATGGCCACGTCCACGGCATCCTGCGTGCCATAGGCAGCGCCGCGCTTGACGAATTCCTGGATCTCGTTGGTGACGTGCGGAATCACCTGCACGGTCTTGCCGAGGTAGTCGCCGCGGCGTTCCTTCTCGAGCACGCTTTTGTAGATCTGGCCGGTGGTGAAGTTGTTCGAACGTTTCATTCGCGTCGTGATGAAACGTTCGTAGTGCCCGAGGTCGAGGTCGGTCTCGGCGCCGTCATCGGTGACGAACACCTCGCCGTGCTGGAAGGGCGACATCGTGCCCGGGTCCACGTTGAGGTACGGGTCGAGCTTGATGAGGGTGACTTTGAGGCCGCGCGATTCGAGGATCGCCGCGAGAGACGCCGACGCAATGCCCTTGCCGAGGGAGGACACCACACCGCCGGTGACAAAGACGAACTTGGTCATGTCGTGCAGCATCCTCAGCCGAGAATGCCCTGGTGGTAAAGCGGCATTATATCGGCCGCTCTCAGGGGCTCAGGCGGCGGGCCTCGTTTCGGAACCTTGTTGGAACTCGCGAAGCCATCGCAACACCTCGGCGGATGCCTGCGCCGGCTTCTCGAACGGGAACAGGTGACCGCCCTCGATCCATGACACGCGGCCCTGCGTCACGCGCTGCGTGGCGGCCATGCCCACCTGCCGCACCTCGTTGGAGATCGTGCCGCCCACGAAGGCCACCGGGCAGGCGGGCGGGTAGCGCCGCGCCAGCCGTCCCATGTGGTGCGGAAGGGTGTTGTAGATGTCGGTCTCCACCTGCCGGTCGAAGGCCAGGCGCCGCCCCTGTTCGTCGGCCTCGGTGCCGGCCTTCACGTAGTCGGCCAGCACGTCCGGCTGCCAGCGCGCGAACGCGGGCTTCTCGATGAAGTGCTTCAACACCTCGTCGGGGTCGGACCAGCGGTTGCGCCGCTTGCGCGATATCTGGCCGGGCGACACGCGCTCGGTCCAGCCGGTGGCCTTGGAGAACTGCACGACACGCGCCTTCCAGCCGTAGATCACCGGCGAGTCCAGCAGTACCACGCCGAGCGCGAGCTGCGGAAAGCGGATCGCCGCCATGAGACTCAGGAAGCCGCCGAGGGAATGGCCTACCAGGAAAGCCGGGCGCCCGACCTTGTGCTCGACGAAGTCGGCCAGCTGCCGCCGCAGGTGCGGCCAGTTGCTGGTGACCGGGTAGTCGGGGTCGTGGCCCAGCTTCTCGATCGCATGCACCTCGTAGCCCGCTTCGCGCCAGGCTTCGAAGAGCGTTCGATACGTGCCGGCGGGAAAGCCGTTGGCGTGTGAGAAGACGATGGTGGGCCTGGTGCCGCTCTGGTCAGGCATCGGGGGCGCGCACGATCGAAAGCGGGTTCATCGCCTGCGCCTGCTGCGCGGCGGGGGCCTGCGTCAGCGGGTATTCGCTCGCCTCGCCGTGCCAGGTGGGGTCGGGCAGCGAATCGAACACCTCGCGCAGCCGCTTGCCCCAGGAGCTGCGGATCATGCGGAAGTAGGCGTTGCTCTCGTCGATGTTGACCACGCTGTCCACCTTGAGGGTGTCTCCCTTGTAGATGAGCAGGTCCAGCGGCAGGCCCACCGAGAGGTTGGACTTCAGCGTGGAATCCATCGACACCAGCGCGCACTTGGCGGCTTCGTCCAGCGGCGTCTCGGGCGTGACCACCCGGTCGATCACCGGCTTGCCGTACTTGGACTCGCCGATCTGGAAGTAGCACACGCCGTCGATGCCGGCTTCCACGAAGTTGCCCGCGGCGTAGATATTGAACAGCCGCATCGCCTCGCCGGCGATCTGCCCGCCGAAGATGAGGTTCACGTTGAACTCGATGCCGTGCTTCTTCAGCGCGTCGGCATCGCGTGCGTGCACCTTGCGGATGGCGCTGCCGACGATGCGGGCCGCATCGAACATGCTCCTGGCCGTCCACAGGGAGATGGGGCCGTCGTCGCCCTCGATGCTCTCGGCCTGCAGCACCTGGCGTACCGCCTGCGTGATGGCCAGGTTGCCGGCCGACAGCAGCACCATCACCCGGTCGCCCGGCTTTTCGTAGACGGTCATCTTGCGGAAGGTGCTGATCTGGTCGAGGCCCGCGTTGGTGCGCGAGTCCGACAGGAACACCAGCCCGCTGTTCAGGCGCATGCCCACGCAGTAGGTCATGACGAGGCTCCTTGGCGAAGCGACTTCAGGCGATACAGCGCCTCCAAGGCTTCACGGGGTGACAGGGTATCAGGCTCGATGTCGGCCAATGCGGCCTCCACCGCCGACGGTTCGGCGGCTTCAGGCAGCGGCGGCGGCGCGGCGAACAGGTCGATCTGCGCATCGGCCGAGCGCTGCTGCGCCTCCAGCGCCTCGAGCGTGGCGCGTGCCTGCCGCACCAGCACGGCGGGCATGCCGGCCAGGCGCGCCACCTGCACGCCATAGCTGCGGCTGGCGGGGCCGGGCTGGATCTCGTGCAGGAACACGATGTCGTCGCCCGACTCGGCCGCCGACACGTGCACGTTGATCGCGCGCTCGTGCCTGGCGGGGAATTCGGTGAGCTCGAAGTAGTGCGTGGCGAACAGCGTGAACGAGCGATTGCGGTCGTGCAGGTGGCTGGCGATGGCGCCGGCGAGTGCCAGGCCGTCGAAGGTGGAGGTGCCCCGGCCGATCTCGTCCATCAGCACCAGGCTCTGCTCGGTGGCGCCGTGGATGATGGCGGCCGCCTCGGTCATCTCGAGCATGAAGGTCGACTGCGCATTGGCCAGGTCGTCGGCCGCGCCGATGCGGGTGTGGATCGCATCGACGGGCCCGAGCCGGCAGGCCGCGGCCGGCACGTAGGAGCCCATGGCCGCGAGCAGCACGATCAGCGCCACCTGCCGCATGAAGGTCGACTTGCCGCCCATGTTGGGGCCGGTGATCACCAGCATGCGGCGCGCCGCATCGAGCCGGCAGTCGTTGGGCATGAATGGGCCGCTGCCGGTTTCGGCCAGGCGTGCCTCGACCACCGGGTGGCGGCCCTGCTCGATGTCGAGGCAGGGGTGCGCCACGAACTCGGGCCGGCTCCAGTTGAGCGTGGCCGCGCGTTCGGCCAGCGCGGCCAGCGCATCCAGCGATGCCAGCGCACGCGCCAGCGCCCCCAGCGCATGCAGGTGCGGCTGCAGCCCGTCGAGCAACTGCTCGTACAGCAGCTTCTCGCGCGAGAGCGAACGCTCCTGCGCCGACAGCGCCTTGTCCTCGAAGGCCTTGAGCTCGGGCGTGATGAAGCGCTCGGCGTTCTTCAGCGTCTGCCGGCGCTGGTAGTCCATCGGCACCTTGTCGAGGCCGCTGGTCGTCACCTCGATGTAGAAGCCGTGCACCTTGTTGAACTGCACCCGCAGGTTGCCGATGCCGGTGCGCGCACGCTCGCGGGTTTCGAGGTCGAGCAGGAAGGCGTCGCAGTTCTGGCTGATGGCGCGCAGCTCGTCGAGCTCGGCATCGAAGCCCGCCGCGATCACGCCGCCGTCGCGCAGCAGCACGGTGGGCTCGTCGGCAATGGCGGCCAGCAGCGGGTCGATGCCGGCATCCGGCACGAGGTCGCCCGACAGCGTGGCGAGCAGGCCGTTCGCGTCTGCCGGCACGGTGGCGCGCAGGGCGGGCAGCGACCTGAGCGTTTCGCGCAGGCCGGCCAGTTCGCGCGGGCGCACCTGGCGCAGCGCGATGCGCGCGGTGATGCGCTCCACGTCGCTCACATGGCGCAGGACCTCGCGCAGCGGTTCGAAGCCCCGCTCCATCAGCGTGCCGATGGCGGCGTGCCGGGCCATGGCGGTGTCGCGCTCGCGCAGCGGCCGCGTGAGCCAGTGCCGCAGCAGACGGCTGCCCATGCCGGTGCGGCAGGTGTCCAGCAGCGACAGCAGCGTGGGCGCCTCCTCGCCGCGCAGCGTCTGGGTGAGTTCGAGGTTGCGGTGCGTGGCCGGCGGCAGCTCCAGCAGGTCGCTCGCGCGCTCGACCGCCAGGGTGTGCACGTGCGCCAGCGCCTGGCCTTGCGTGTGCTCGGCAAAGGCCAGCAGCGCCGAGGCGGCGGCATGCGCGAGCGGCAGGTCCTGCGCGTTGAAACCGGCCAGGCTCTGCACGCGCAGCTGCTCGCACAGCTTGCGCTGGCCCAGCGCCTTGTCGAACTGCCAGGCCGGCCGCCGGGTGAGGGTGGCACGGGTGAGCCGGAGCGCGGCAGGGGCTTCGTCGCCGGTGAACAGCACCTCGGCGGGCGACAGGCGGGCCAGCCAGGTGGCGAGCTCGCGCTCGCCGCATTCGGTGAGGCCGAGCTGTCCGCTGGAAAGCGCCAGCCAGGCCAAGCCATAGCTCGGGCGCTGCGGGGATCCATGAGATGCCAGCGCCAGCAGCAGCGTGTCGGCGCGTTCGTTCAGCAGCTCGGTGTCGGTCACGGTGCCGGGCGTCACCACCCGCACCACCTTGCGCTCCACAGGCCCCTTGGCGGTGGCCACGTCGCCCACCTGCTCGGCAATGGCCACCGCCTCGCCCAGCTTCACCAGCTTGGCGAGGTAGGCCTCGAGCGCATGCACCGGCACGCCGGCCATCACCACCGGCTCGCCGTTGGACTGGCCGCGCTGGGTGAGCGTGATGTCGAGCAGGCGGTTGGCCTTGCGCGCGTCTTCGTAGAAGACTTCGTAGAAGTCGCCCATGCGATAGAACACGAGCGTCTCGGGGAAGTCGGCCTTGATGCGCAGGTACTGCGCCATCATCGGCGTGTGGCCGGCGAAGTCCACCGCGGTCTGCTTCAGCATGCTGGCGGGCCCCTCGGCGCTTAGAACGGAGCGTCCTTGTCCTTGCCGGCCTCGATGTCGGCCTTGCGGATGCGCACCGGCCCCTTCTTCGCGGGCGCGGGCTTGTCATCGGCCTTCTTCTCGCCGGCCTTCAGGGCCTCGGCCAGCGCTTCCTCGGGCGAGCCTTCAGGCGCTGCGGCCGCGGCGACCTTGCTGGTGGTGTCGTCGTCCTTGATGACGCGGGTGTAGGGCGTCAGGATCTGCACCAGCTGCGCGTAGATCTTCGGGTTGCCCGCCACCACCTCGCGCTGGAACAGGAAGTCCGCCTCGCCGGTGAAGTTGCCCACCAGGCCGCCGGCCTCGGTGATCATGAGCGAGCCCGCGGCCACGTCCCAGGGGTTGAGGCCGGTCTCGAAGAAGCCGTCGTAGTAACCGGCCGCCACGTAGCACAGGTCGAGCGCCGCGGCGCCGGGGCGGCGCAGGCCGGCGCACACCTGCATCACGTCCTCGAACATCTTCAGGTAGCGCTTGAAGTTGTCGCCCTTGCGGAACGGGAAGCCGGTGCCGATGAGCGACTCGATCATGCGGCTGCGCTTGGACACGCGGATGCGGCGGTCGTTCAGGTAGGCGCCGCGGCCCTTGGAGGCGTAGAACAGGTCGTTGCGCGCCGGGTCGTACACCACCGCCTGCTGGACCTGGCCGCGGAAGGCGAGCGCAATGGACACCGCATACACCGGGAAGCCGTGGATGAAGTTGGTGGTGCCGTCCAGCGGATCGATGATCCAGAGGTAGTCGCTGTCCTTCGCGCCATGCGTGCGGCCGGATTCTTCGGCCAGGATGCCGTGGCCGGGGTAGGCCTGGGTCAGCACCTCGATGATCGCCTGCTCGGCCGCCTGGTCCACCTCGGTGACGAAGTCGTTGTGCGACTTGGCCTGCACCTGCAGCTTCTCCACGTCGAGCGCGGCCCGGTTGATGATCGACCCGGCGGCGCGTGCCGCCTTGACGGCGATGTTGAGCATGGGGTGGAGGGCGGCTTGGGACATGGCTGTACGGACCTGCGGCGGCGAATGGAGGACGGCTGACGGGAGGAAAGAGCAAGGCGCCGGCTCGTCGGTGGGGAGGAGCGGCGCCAGATAATGGACGCGGATTTTAACCGGCCGCCCCTCCGGCGCGCTGTGACCGATGCCCGCCTCCGCAAGCAAGCCCCCCGCCGACACCACCCGCTTCGTCCTGATCGGCACCAGCCACGCCGGCAACGTGGGCGCCGCCGCCCGCGCGATGAAAGTGATGGGCTTTTCCGACCTGGTGCTGGTGGCGCCGCGCTTTGCCGACGTGCTGGTGCAGGAGGAGACGGTCGCCATGGCCAGCGGCGCCGCCGACATCCTGGTTCGCGCCAAGGTGGTGCAGACGCTGCCCGAGGCGCTTGAAGGCGTGAGCTACGCCTGCGCCACCGCCATGACCCCGCGCGACTTCGGCCCGCCCACCCACGCCCCGCGTGCGTTGCTGCCGGAGCTGTCCGGGTCACCGCATCGCGTGGCCTTCGTGTTCGGCTCCGAGCGCTACGGCATGAGCAACGACGACGTGTACCGCTGCCATGCCTGCCTTTCCATCCCCACCCATCCGGACTACGGCTCGCTCAACCTCGCGCAGGCGGTGCAGGTCGTCGCCTACGAATGGCGCCAGGCGCTGGGCGGCTTTGCGGTGAAGGGCCGCACGCCCGACCCCAAGCTGGCCGACGGCGTGGCCGTGCAGGGGCTGCTGGCGCACTGGGAAGAGGCGCTGGTGCACCTGGGCTTCCTGGACCCGAAGGCGCCGAAGAAGCTGCTGCCCCGGCTGAACCAGTTGGTCAACCGGGTGGACCTGTCGCAGGAGGAGGTGCATATCCTGCGGGGGGTGGCGAAGGCGATTCTTGGTGGCCAGTGACATCACTCGCTGTGCTCGCAGCCGCGGGCGACCGTCCTAAGGGCAGCCGAGTCCCTCGATGACGCTGCCCAGCAGCCGCCCCTGCCGCTTCGTGAGGTCGTCGAAGCCCAGCAGGCACCTCAGAGCGCCGCAGAATGCGCTTGCGGGCAAGCCTCGCGGAATTTGGCTGAGGCGTCCTTGCCTGCACCACCGCACAAAGTCGGCCTTGTCCACATCTTGGAGGCTGGTGAAGTCGATCCAGGTTGGGCGAGTGAGAACCCCTCCGGGCGCTCCGACGTAGTAGCCAGCTCTCGGCGGCCCCAGGCAGCACGCTGGAGTGTCGGTCAGTCCGTTGGGGCGACTGGTCAGGACCGCGGTCACGAGATCGCCGTCAGCTGCCACCGCCAACACCAAAACATACTTCGGCTTGCACGCCCCGGTTTGAGGTTCGAGGTAGTAGCAGTTGTCGCGCCAGATGTGCCCGGGTTCCGGAGTGGCGCTGATTGTCATGCGGGAAACGCTCACTCCGGTTCTGCATGTCGCGCAGCAACGAGCGCGGCCCGGTACATCGCTTGTTCCTCTCCAAGGTGGCGCAACGTCACTGCGTCGGCATCGGCGTCGGAGATCGCCAGCGCGTACGGGATTTCCTGGTACTTCCCTTCGCCGTCACGCCACGTCCGGGCCCAAGCACCATTTTGTGCGTGAGTCACGTCAACCATGCGATCCGACAACTCTGAGCGGAACTGCTCAGCCAGTTGTTCCAGGATGCGCAGTTGCCGGGGGCTGAACGGTTCCGAGTCGAACCGGACGCCCTCGTTGAGCTTGACTGATTGACGCTCGTAGTCGATGACTCGCTCGGGAGCGATGTGCACCAGCCGCGCAAGGTCAGGGCCCAGATCCTCCCACTCATCCATGAGTTCTACGGGCACGGGGCCGAGCTTCCATGCTTGATAGTCAAGCCCGGTTGCGCTCTTCCCTGTCTGCCGGAAGTGCTCGAAGTCGAAGAGATAGAGCAGCTTGAAGAGCTTGATCTTGCCCAGCGCCTCGACCTTTGACGCAAAGAATACGACTGCTTGCAGCAGCCGTTCTCGTTCGGAGTTTGTCAGGACGGGCATGTTCCGGAGGTCTCTACAGCATGTAGTCGCCGTGGGAGTGAATTATCGGCCGGTTGAGGCTCGTGCGGACCTCAATGACTGGAAGTTGTCATCCCCACCGCCCGCCGATACGCATGCCAGCTCGCATGCCCCAGCCACGGCCCCACCACCAGCAAGCCCAGGAAGCCGGGCAGCATCGCCAGCGCCACCAGGGTGGTGAGCAGCGCGCCCCACAGCAGCAGCACGCCCGGCTGCCCCAGCACCAGCCGCAGGCTGGTGAGCGACGCGGTGATCGCGTCCACGTCGCGGTCCAGGATCATCGGCAGGCTCACCACGCTGGCCGCGAAGATGATCCCGGCGAACAGCCCGCCCACCGCCACGTAGGCCACGATGAACTCCAGGTTCGCGGGGTCCAGCAGTGCGAGCAGCGAGCCCTTGAAATCAGGCATGCCGTCGAAGCTCAACGCAAACACCACCAGCGAGGCCCGGGCCCACACCATTTCGAGGATGAGCAGCACGCCGCCGAAGATGGCCATGGTGCCCAGGCGCGCCTCGAAGGCCAGCAGCGAGTCGCCCAGGTCGGCTGGTTCACCGCGCTCCAGGGCCCGGCTCGCCTGGTACAGACCGAGGCACAGGAAGGGGCCCATCAGCAGGAAGCCGGCCGACAGCGCCAGCGTGTAGGCCGGCGCATGCCGGAACACCAGCACCAGCAGCCAGCCCATGACGGTGAAGCAGGTGCCATAGAAGAGGCCGAGGCCCGGGCACCGCGTGAAGTCGCGCCAGCCGGCGGCCAGCCAGCGCAGCGGGTCGCCCGGGCGCAAGGGCCGCAGTTCGATGTCGAAGGGACTCGCGTCGCGAGGCGCCGGCGTCGTCATGGCCCAGCCTACGGGCCGCGGGAGCGTGTCGCCAAGCGGGTGTTCACCGAGCCGGCTTGAGCTGCGTCAAGCCGGCCGGCTGTTGCGAGCCTCAGCTGCGCCGCACCCGCAGCAGTTCGTCGAGGATCAGCAGCGCTGCCCCGAGCGTGATGGCGCTGTCGGCCACGTTGAAGGCGGGGAAGTGGCGCGCACCCCAGTGGAAGTCGAGGAAGTCCACCACGTAGCCGTGCAACAGCCGGTCGATCACGTTGCCCAGGGCGCCGCCCATGATGAGCGACAGGGCCCAGGCGAACATGCGCTGCTGGCCGTGCTTCTTGAGCATCCAGACGATGAAGATCGTGGCCACCGCGCCCAGTCCCACGAAGAACCAGCGCTGCCAGCCCGAGGCGCCCGCCAGGAACGAGAACGCAGCGCCGGTGTTGTGGGCCCGCACGATGTTGAAGAAGTCGGTCACGTGGCGCGAATCGCCGTGCTGGAAGTAGCCGAGGATGAGCGTCTTGGTGAACTGGTCCGCCAGGATCACGATGACGGCGATGCCGAGCCAGGGGAGCAGGCTGGCGCCGCCGCCGGCGGGCTTGCCGAAAGTCTTCTTTGCCATCGTGTTCAGGCCACCTTGCGGGTTTCGCCCGCGCCAAAGAGATTGCTCGTGCAGCGGCCGCAGATCGTCGGGTGGGCCGCGTCGTGGCCCACGTCGTCGCGCCAGTGCCAGCAGCGCTCGCACTTGGCAGCGCTGCTGGGCGTCACCTCGACGACCAGCTCGCTGCCCTGCTTGAGCGTGGCCTTCGACGTGATGGTCACGAACTTCAGGTCGTCACCCAGCGAGGCGAGCAGCGCATGGTCTTCGGCGCCCACCGTGATGGTGATCTCGGCCTGCAGCGACGAGCCCACCTGGCCGGTGGCGCGCACGGCTTCGATCTCCTTGTTGACCGCGTCGCGGATCTCGTGGATGCGGCGCCACTTGGCCAGCAGCCCTTCGTCGGGGTTGGGCAGGTTCCAGTAGGTCTCGGTGAAGATGGAGGGCGACGTGCCGGGCGCGAAGATGGGCCAGGCTTCCTCGGCGGTGAAGCTCAGGAAGGGGGCCATCCATCGCAGCATGCTGTGCGTGATGTGCCACAGCGCCGTCTGTGCCGAGCGGCGCGCCAGGCTCCTGGGTGCGGTGGTGTAGAGCCGGTCCTTCAGCACGTCGAGGTAGAAGGCGCCCAGGTCCTCGGAGCAGTACACCTGCAGCTTGGCCACCACCGGGTGGAACTCGTAGACCTCGTAGTGCGCCAGGATCTCGGCCTGCAGCTCGGCCGCGCGCGTCAGCGCATGGCGGTCGACCTCGAGCATCTGGTCGAGCGGCACCGCGTCGGCCTTGGGGTCGAAGTCCGACGTGTTGGCCAGCAGGAAGCGCAGCGTGTTGCGGATGCGGCGGTAGGCGTCCACCACGCGGGCGAGGATCTTGTCGTCGATGCCGAGGTCGCCCGAATAGTCGGTGGCTGCCACCCACAGGCGGATGATCTCGGCGCCCAGCTTGTCGCTCACCGCCTGGGGCGCGACGACGTTGCCGAGCGACTTGCTCATCTTGCGGCCCTGGCCGTCGACCGTGAAGCCGTGCGTGAGCAGGCCCTTGTAGGGCGCGCGGCCTTCCATGGCGCTGGCGATGAGCAGCGACGAATGGAACCAGCCGCGGTGCTGGTCGTGGCCTTCGAGGTAGAGATCGGCTTCGGGCCCGTGGTCGTGGCGGCCGCCTTCGTGGCTGCCGCGCAGCACGTGGAAGAAGGTGCTCCCCGAGTCGAACCACACGTCGAGGATGTCGTTGCTCTTGCTGTAGTCGGCCGCTTCGGCACCCAGCCATTCGGCGGGGTCGAGCTTGGCCCAGGCTTCCACGCCGCCTTTTTCCACCAGGGCCGCCGCACGCTCCACGAACTCGAGCGTGTCGGGGTGCAGCTCGCCCGTCACCTTGTGCAGGAAGAAGGGCAGCGGCACGCCCCAGTTGCGCTGGCGCGAGATGCACCAGTCGGGGCGGTTGCCGATCATGTCGCGCAGCCGGGCGCGGCCGTTCTCGGGGTAGAACGAGGTGGCGTCGATGGCGGCGAGCGCCGTCTGGCGCAGCGTGCCGGGGGCCTTGTCTGCGGTGAACACGCCCGCGCCTTCGTCCATGCGCACGAACCACTGTGCGGCGGCGCGGTAGATCACCGGGGTCTTGTGGCGCCAGCAGTGCGGGTAGCTGTGCAGCAGCTTGTCGGTGGCCATCAGGCGCCCGGCGTTCTGCAGAGCCTCGACGATGGCGGGGTTGGCCTTCCAGATGAACTGCCCGCCGAAAAGCGGCAGGTCGGCCGAGTACACGCCGTTGCCCTGCACGGGATTCAGGATGTGGTCGTGCTTCATGCCGTGCGCGATGCACGAGTTGAAGTCGTCCACGCCGTAGGCCGGGGCCGAGTGCACGATGCCGGTGCCGTCTTCGGCGGTGGCGTAGTCGGCCAGGTACACCGGGCTGCGGCGGTTGAAGCCGGGGTGCACGTGCGCCAACGGGTGGTAGAAGTCCAGCCGGTCGAGTTTGGCGCCCTTGGTTGTGGCGAGCACCTTGCCCTGCAGGCCGTAGCGGGCCAGGCATTTTTCGACCAGCGCTTCGGCCAGCAGCAGGAGGCCGCGGTCGGTGTCGACCAGCGCGTAGTCGAGCGCAGGGTTGAGGTTCAGCGCCTGGTTGGCGGGGATGGTCCAAGGCGTGGTGGTCCAGATGACCACGAAGGCGTCCTTGTGCAGGCGCGGCAGGCCGAAGGCGGCCGCCAGCTTGTCGGGCTCGGCGCACAGGAAAGCCACGTCCACGGTGGGCGAGGTCTTGTCGGCGTATTCGATCTCGAATTCAGCCAGCGAGGAGCCGCAGTCGAAGCACCAGTACACCGGCTTCAGGCCACGGTAGACGTAGCCGCGCTCCATGAGGCGCTTCAACGCGCGGATCTCGCCGGCCTCGTTGCCGAAGTCCATGGTGCGGTAGGGCCGTTCCCAGTCGCCCAGCACGCCCAGGCGCTTGAAGTCGGCGCGCTGCTGGTCGATCTGCTCGGCGGCGTAGGCCCGGCTTTTGGCCTGCACCTCGTCGCGGCTCAGGTTGCGGCCGTAGGTCTTCTCGATCTGGTTCTCGATCGGCAGGCCGTGGCAGTCCCAGCCCGGCACGTAGACGGCATCGAAGCCGGCCAACTGCCGCGCCTTGACGATCATGTCCTTGAGCACCTTGTTGACGGCGTGGCCGATGTGGATCTGGCCGTTGGCGTAGGGCGGGCCGTCGTGCAGCACGAACTTCGGCTTGCCGCAGCGCGCGTCACGCAGCTTCTTGTAGATGCCTTGTTCGTCCCAGGCCTTCACCCAGCCGGGCTCGCGCTTGGGCAGGTCGCCGCGCATGGGGAAGGGGGTGTCGGGCAGGTTGAGGGTGGCGCGGTAGTCCTGACCCTCGGTGGTCTTGTCGTTCATGGCTTGGGTGCGCCGGGGGCGGCGCACGGTGACGGGTGACCAGTGACTTGTGACTCGTTGGCAATCCGTTGGGGGGCACTGGCACCTGCCCACCGGTCACAAGTCACTCAAATTCGATCGCGGGTGGTCTGGCGGCGCACGGCTGCATGTGCCGCGAGCACCTCGCGCGCCTGCTCCACGTCGCGCCGGATGGCGGCCGTGAGGGCTTCGAGGCCTTCGAAGCGGGCTTCGTCGCGAAGTTTGTGCAGGAGTTCCACGCGGACGAGTTTACCGTAGCCCCCCTCCGGCCCCAGCGCTGCAGCAGGCCAGTCGAGGCAGTGCACTTCGAGCAGCACGCGGCCGGCGTCTTCGATGGTGGGGCGCACGCCCAGGCTGGCCACGCCGTCGATGGGTGCCTCGGCGAGTCCGTGCGTGCGCACGGCGAAGATGCCGTGCGCAGCCGGCTTCGGGTGGTGGAAGCGCAGGTTCAGCGTGCGAAACCCGTTGAACCGGCCGGGCTCGGCGCCCAGCTCGCGTCCCAGCTTGCGGCCATGGATGACATGGCCGCTGATGCTGTAGGGGCGGCCCAGCAAGGCGGCGGCCTGCTCCATGTCGCCGGCGGCCAGTGCTTCGCGGACCGCCGAGCTGGACACGCGCAGCCCGTGCACCTCGTAGCTCATCATGCGGGCCACGTCGAAACCTGCTGCGGGGCCGGCGGCGTCGAGCATGGCGTAGTCGCCGGCCCGCCTGGCGCCGAAGCGGAAGTCGTCGCCCACCAGCACGTAGCGAGCACCCAGCCCCTTGACGAGCACGTTGTCGATGAACTGCTGCGGGCTCTGGCTGGCCAGCGCCTCGTTGAAGCGCAACACCACCACCTGGTCGACGCCGCACCGTTCGAGCTCGCTCAGCTGGTCTCGCAGCGTGGCGATGCGGGCCGGCGCCTTTTCGGGCGTGCCCGCGCGCTTGGCGAAGTAGTCGCGCGGGTGCGGCTCGAAGGTCAGCACGCACACCGGCAGGCCGCGGTGTGCCGCCTCGTTGCGCAGCAGCGCCAGCATGGCCTGGTGGCCGCGGTGCACGCCGTCGAAGTTGCCGATGGTGAGCGCGCAGGCCGGGGCGAGGGCGCTGTGGTTGAGACCGCGAAAGACACGCATGGCGGCGATTATCGAAAGATCGCCGAAGGGTCGTCCACCCAGAGCCATTTGCCCGGGGGGAGGTCGTGGGGCAGCACCAGGCCGCCGACGCGGCTGCGGTGCAGCTGCTCGCAGCGATTGCCCACCGCGGCCAGCATGCGCTTGACCTGGTGGTACTTGCCCTGGACGAGCGTGAGGCGCAGCGTGGTCTCGCCGGTGACTTCGGCGGCGTCCGCCTTCACCGGCTTCGGGTCGTCGTCGAGCACCACGCCGGCCAGCAGCCGGTCGACCTGCTGCCGGCTGAGCGGGTGCTTCGCCGTCACCTCGTAGACCTTGGGCACATGGTGCTTGGGCGAGGTGAGCTTGTGCAGCAGGGGGCCGTCGTCGGTGAGCAGCAGCAGGCCCGTGGTGTCCTGGTCGAGCCGGCCCACCGGCTGCACGCCGCGGCGGCGCAGCGGCAGGGGCAGCAGGGTGTGGACCCCCGGCCAGGCCGAAGGCTTGAGCGAGCACTCGTAGCCGGCCGGCTTGTGCAGCATCACCAGGGCCTTCTCGTGGTAGGCCCAGGGCAGGCCGTCGACCTCGAAGGCCAGGCCGTGGCTGACGTCGAATTCCGCCTGCGGGTCGTCGACGACTTCGCCGCCCACCTTGACCAGGCCGTGGGCGACAAGGCCCTCGCATTCGCGGCGGGCGCCGAAGCCTTGGGAAAACAGGATCTGGGACAGGCGCATGGGTCGGCTCAGTAATGCAGCTCCAGCGTCACCACGTGGCCTTCGGCGGCGGGCCAGGGCCGGCCGATCACCCGCTCGCCGTTGAATTCGCCCACGATGCGCCGTGCAGCGGCATCGGGAAGCCGGAGCTTCGATGAAGACACCGTCGCCACGCCGGCCGCGACACCCGGTGGCGGGCTTTGCCCGTCGAGGCTGATCTGGTCGCGCGGCAGGCCGAAATAGCCGCGCGGCCGCGTCAGTGTGATCACCGCCGCGGCGCCCTTGTCGGCCTCGGCCAGCCGCTCGGCGCGCAGGTTCACCACGTTCGACGAGCGCGGGAAAGGCGAGCGGTAGATGTGCGTGGTGGCATGGCCGGGTGCGCTGATCACGAACTCGTAGGCCGCGTCGGGCTGGGCGACGAAGGGCCCCCAGCGCCCGTCTTCGCCGATCACCTTGCGGTGCAAGGCGTTGCCCAGCCGGCCGCCGGAGGAGGTGTCGGTGCGATAGACCTCCAGCGTGGCCCCGGCCAGCGGCAGGTTGGTGGGGGCCGAGCCGACGCCATTGACGCCCAGGCCGGTCACCTTGCCGTCGAGCACCACATGGGCCTCCGGGGCGATGGTGGCGGTGATGGGCGGCACGCCGGCGATGAAGCGGAACATCTGCACGAAGGCTTCAGGGTGGAAGGCGACTTCGCGGTGGTCGCGGGACGGCAGCACCACGTTCTCGGCACCCTTGAGCGCCGGGCCTTCGGCGGTGACGTTGCTGGGCGCGCCGTTGAATGTGGGCTGGGCGTACTTGTCGTTGCCGTCCGAGCGCAGCGTCATCCATTTCACGCCGGGCGTGACCTCGACACCGGCGCCGCCCTGGTTGTTGAGGGCGGAGAGGAACGGGCTCGCGCCGTTGAATTCGCTGCCCGGCAGGACCTTGGGGTTGTTCCAGACGCCATGGTTGGGGGTGCCGGCGAGGATGGCATGCGAAACCACCTTGGCGCCGCCGCCGTTGGCGACGAAGTTGCGGATCGCGTTGCCGCCGCGCGAGCTGCCGATCAGCACGACTTTCTCGACGCCGGTGGCGACGCGTACGCGCTGCACTTCGGCGGCCAGGAACTGCATGTGGTCTGCGGTGGAGCTGCGGCCTGCCTGCGGCTTGTCGTCCTCGTCGCGCGCGGTGGGGTAAGGCAGGTCGATGGCGTGCAGCCGCTCGCGCGGCCAGCCGTTGGACTCGAAGCGCCAGATCGTCGTGAGCCACAGCGCCGCGGTGTCGCCGTTGCCGTGCACGAACACGATGGGCGGCGGCGGTTCCTCGTCGGTGGTGGCGCAGCCGCCCGCGAGCAGCGAGATCAGCCAGGTGAGGGCCAGCAGGGTGCGGCGGCGCAAGCTCATGAACGATCCTCCAATGAAAAACGCCGCTTGGGAGAACCAAGCGGCGTTGGATGTTAGCGGCGCCTGGGCGGTCAAGCGAAAACGCCGGCACTGTCCTGCATGCGCTCGCTCACTTCGCCCAGGTGGTGCAGCGTGTCGCCGAAGGTCATCTCCATGCAGGTGAGGCGCTTGAAGTAGTGGCTGCCCGCGTATTCGTCGGTCATGCCGATGCCGCCGTGCAGCTGCACCGCCTGCTGGCCGACGAAACGCATGCTCTGCCCGAGCTGCACCTTGGCCTGGGAGACGGCGCGGCGGCGGGCGCCGGGCGCCTCGCCCAGCTTGAGCGATGCGAAATAGCTCATCGAGCGGCCGAGCTCCAGCTGCATCTTCATGTCGGCCAGGCGATGGCGCAGGGCCTGGAAGGTGCCGATCGCCACGCCGAACTGCTTGCGGGTGTTGAGGTATTCCACCGTCAGCGCGAACAGCTTGTCCATCGCCCCCACCGCTTCGGCGCACAGCGCGGCGATGCCGACGTCGATGCCCAGCTCGAGCGCAGGCAGCCCGTCGCTCGTGACGAGCGCGGCCGGCGTCTGCGTGAACGTGACCTCGGCGCCGCGGCTGCCGTCTTGCTGCGGGTAGCCGCGCACGGCCACGCCCCGGGCATGGCGCTCGACGAGGAAGAGCGAGATCCCGACGGCGTCGCCGTGCGAGCCCGAGACGCGCGCCGGCACGATGAAGGCATCGGCCTGGTCGCCGGCAGGCACCACGCTCTTGGCGCCGGTGAGCGTCCACTGGCCGCCGTCCTGGGTGGCTTGGGCCGTCACGTGCGACAGCCGATAGCGTGCGGCGCGCTCCACGTGCGCCAGCACCACCAGGGCCGAGCCGTCGGCGATTTTTGGCAGCCATTGCGACTGCAGCGCGGCCGGCGCGCCGCTCAGCAAGGCCGGCGCCATGAGCGCGGCTTGCGCATACGGCTCCAGCACGATGCCCCGGCCCAGCTCTTCCATCACGACCATCGCTTCGACGGGGCCGAAACCCATGCCACCCGACGCCTCGGGCACGGCCAGGCCGGTGAGGCCCAGCCCGGCGAGCTCGCCATAGGCCTCGCGCGAGAAGCCGCCGGCCTTCACGATGGCGCGGCGGCGCTCGAAGTCGTAGCCCTTGTCGACCCAGCGGCGCACGGCGTCGCGCAGCGATTCCTGGTCTTCGGTGAAGTCGAAATCCATGGTCAGACTCCCAGCACCGTCTGCGCGACGATGTTGCGTTGCACTTCGTTCGACCCGCCGTAGATGGTGGTCTTGCGGTAGTTGAAGTAGGTGGACGCCAGCGGCGCGCAGTGGGCGGCGCCCACGTAGTCGCCCTGCCAGCCGGCTTCCATGGCTTCGTGGACGAAGGGCAGCGAGAAGGGGCCGGCGGCCAGCATCATCAGCTCGGCATAGCGCTGCTGCAGCTCGGAGCCGCGGATCTTCAGCAGGCCGGCCACGTCGAGCGACTTCTTGCCGCTCTTTTCGGCCGACAGCACGCGCAGCACCATCATCTCGAGCGCCACCACGTCCACCTCGAGCAGCGCGATCTGGTCGCGAAAGCGCGCATCCTCGTACACGCCTTCCGCCTTGGCAATGCGCTTGAGCCGCTCGAGCTCGCGTTTCGTGCGGTTCACGTCGGCGATGTTGGTGCGCTCGTGGGCCAGCAGGTACTTCGCGTACGTCCAGCCCTGGTTCTCCTGGCCGACCAGGTTCTCGGCGGGCACCTCGACGTTGTCGAAGAACACCTCGTTGACCTCGTGTTCGCCATCGAGCGTGATGATCGGCCGCACCGTGATGCCGGGCGACTTCATGTCGATCAGCAGGAACGAGATGCCGGTCTGCGGCTTGCCTTCGCTGCTGGTGCGCACCAGGCAGAAGATCCAGTCGCCGTACTGGCCCAGCGTCGTCCAGGTCTTCTGGCCGTTGACGATGTACTTGTCGCCCCGGCGCTCGGCGCGCGTCTTCAGCGAGGCCAGGTCGGAGCCGGAGCCCGGCTCGCTGTAGCCCTGGCTCCACCACACTTCGCCGCTCATGATCCCGGGCAGGTGGCGCTTCTGCTGCTCGGGCGAGCCGAAGGCCATGATCACCGGCGCCACCATCACCGGGCCGAAGGGCACCACGCGCGGCGCGCCGGCCAGCGCGCACTCCTCTTCGAACAGGTGGCGCTGCACCGCATTCCAGCCCGGGCCGCCGAACTCCCTGGGCCAGGCCCAGCCGTGCCAGCCTTTCTTGCCGAGGATCTTCGCCCAGCGCTGCAGATCGTCCTTCGAAAGACGCAGCGCGTTGTGCACCTTGTGCGAAATGTCCCTGGGCAGGTTGGCCTGCACCCAGGAACGGATCTCTTCGCGGAATGCTTGTTCTTCCGCGGTGAAGCTCAGGTCCATGAGGTTGTCTCCTTCACGCTCCGCCGCCGCCCGTGTCGACGCGGGGCCTGGTAGCGGGCCAGTTTAAGCACGGTCGTTCGTTTTGGCATGTCCCTGTTGTGACATGCCGGCCGCGCCCGCGGCGGGTCGGACTGAAAAAGGACTATATTCAGTCCGGTTCAGGAATGCCTGAGGGAACATGAACATGGCGCGTTACTCCACCCGAATCAAACCCATCAGCTACCTGAAGGCCAACGCCGCGGAGGTGCTGGTCAACCTCGTCGAGTGCCGCGAGCCGCTGGTGATCACGCAGAACGGCGAGGCCAAGGCCGTGCTCCAGGACATCGCCTCATTCGAGGAAACGCAGGAGACGCTGGCGATGCTGAAGATCCTCGCGCTCGGCCATCAGGAGGTCGAGGCGGGCAAGGTGAGCCCCGTGGGCGAGGTGGTGAGTCGCCTGCGCAACAAGGGCAAGTCGCGCTGATGCGCGATGTGGTGATGCGCCATGAGGTCTTGTTGACCGCGGGTGCCGAGCGGGACCTGGAAGCGATCCACGCCCACGTGGCCGAGTTCGACGCGCCGCGCAAGGCGGAGCAGCTGCTCGACCGCTTGCTGGAGGTCGTGGAGGGCCTGGCCTTCTTTCCTGAGCGGGGCTCATGCCCCAGGGAACTGCTCGCCCTCGGCATCCGCGAATATCGCCAGACCTTCTTCAAGCCCTACCGGGTGATCTACCGGGTCCAGGTGCAGAAGGTGTTCATCTACCTGATCGCGGACGGACGGCGCGACATGCAGTCCCTGCTCGCAAGGAGGCTGCTGGGAGGCTGACTTGTCCCCTCGAAGTTGCCTTGTGCGCAATGCGTACGGCTGTTCTACGGGTCCGCCCTGATTCGCCCGGCTTTTGCTCGGCGTAAAACCCGCTTGACTCTGCAAGCCTTGCAGGGCGGTCGTCGATTCCAGAACCAGGGGACGCGGGAACCCACCCCGCAGGAGGTCTGTTCGTGGACATCAGCCGGAGGCAATTCTTCCGGGTCAGCGGCGCGGGGCTGGTCGGATCCAGCCTGGTGGCGATGGGCTTTTCGCCCACGCAGGCTCTAGCCGAAACGCGCAACTTCAAGCTGGCTCGCACCACCGAGACCCGCAGCACCTGCCCGTATTGCTCGGTCAGCTGCGGCCTCGTCATGTACACGCTCGGCGACAAGGCGAAAAACGTCCAGTCGTCGATCATCCACGTCGAGGGCGACCCGGACCACCCGGTCAATCGCGGCACGCTGTGCCCCAAGGGCGCGGGCGTGCTCGACATGATCCACAGCCCCAACCGGGTCAAGTACCCGCAGGTGCGCGAAGCCGGCTCCGGCGAATGGAAGCGCATCTCGTGGGACGAGGCGCTCACGCGGGTGGCCCGGCACATGAAGGCCGACCGCGACGCCAACTTCATCAAGGCCAACGACAAGGGCGTGACGGTGAACCGGTGGAACACCACCGGCTTCCTCATGTCCAGCGCGGCCTCCAACGAATCCGGTTACCTGTCCGTCAAGGTCGCCCGCGGCCTGGGGATGGTTGCGCTCGATACGCAAGCACGTATCTGACACGCGCCGACGGTGTCCAGTCTGGGCCCGACTTTCGGTCGCGGAGCGATGACCAACTCGTGGACGGATATCAAGAACACGGATCTCGTCCTCATCATGGGCGGCAATGCCGCCGAAGCCCACCCGTGCGGGTTCAAGTGGGTCACCGAGGCGATGCAGCACCGCAAGGCGCGGCTCATCGTGGTGGACCCGCGGTTCACGCGCTCGGCGGCAGTGGCCGACACCTATGCGCCCATCCGTGTGGGCACCGACATCGCCTTCCTGGGCGGGGTCATCAACTACCTGCTGTCGAACGACAAGATCCACCGCGAGTACGTCAGGTTCAACACCGACGCCACCTTCCTCACGAAGCCCGAGTTCGCCTTCGACAACGGCTACTTCAGCGGGTATGACGAGGCCAGGCGGTCGTACAACAAGGCGACCTGGGGCTACCAGGTCGGCGACGACGGCTTCGTCAAGGTCGACGAGACGATGCAGGACCCGCTGTGCGTGTACCAGCAGCTGAAGAAGCATTACAGCCGCTACACGCCCGAGCAGGTGAGCCGGATCACCGGCACGCCGAAGGAGCAGTTCCTCAAGGTGTGCGAGCAGATCGCCGGCACCGCCGTGCCCGGGCGGGTGATGACCATCATGTATGCGCTCGGCTGGACGCAGCACTCGGTGGGGTCGCAGAACATCCGCACCATGGCGATGATCCAGCTGCTGCTGGGCAACATGGGCCGACCGGGCGGCGGCGTGAACGCGCTGCGCGGCCATGCCAACGTGCAGGGCATCACCGACATGAACGCCTATTCGGAGGTGCTGTCGGGCTACCTGAGCGCGCCCACCGATGCCGACGTGGACCGCGACACCTACCTGAAGGCGCGCACCGGCAAGCCGCTGCGCCCGAACCAGATGGCGTTCACCCAGAACTTCCCGAAGTGGCACACCAGCCTGATGAAGGCCTACTGGGGTGACGCCGCGACGGCGGAAAACAACTTCGCCTACGACTGGATCCCCAAGCGCGACGCCGGCTACGACATCCTGCACATCTTCGAGCTGATGCATCAGGGCAAGATGAACGGCATGCTGGTGCAGGGCTTCAACCCGCTGGCGGCCGTGCCCAACAAGAAGAAGCTGTCGGCGGCGTTCTCGAAGCTGAAGTACCTGGTCGTGATCGACCCGCTCGAAACCGAGACGAGCGAGTTCTGGAAGAACTACGGGCCGCTCAACGACACCAACCCGGCCGACATCAAGACCGAGGTGTTCCGCTTCCCGTCGAGCTGCTTTGCCGAGGAGACCGGCAGCTTCACCAATTCCAGCCGCGTGATCAGCTGGAAGGAGAAGGCGGTGGACCCGCCCGGCGAGGCCAAGGTCGACTCGGAGATCGTGGCGCGCCTGTTCGTGAAGCTGCGCGACATGTATGCCAAGGACGGCGGCGCGCTGCCCGAGCCGGTGCAGAAGCTCACCTGGCCCTACCTCAACGCCAACGTGCCCAACCCGGGCGAGGTGCTGCGCGAGATCAACGGGCGTGCGCTGGCCGACGTGCTGGGGCCGCCCGACCCGAAGGACCCGAAGGCGCCGCGGCCGGTGGCGGTGAAGGCGGGCGAGCAGATGCCCAACTTCGCGCTGCTGCAGGCCGACGGCACCACCTCGTGCGGCAACTGGATCTACGCCGGCTGCTGGCCGCAGGCCGGCAACCTGACCGCGCGGCGCGACACCTCCGACCCGAGCGGACTGGGCGTGTTCCAGAACTGGGGCTTCTCCTGGCCGGCCAACCGGCGCATCCTCTACAACCGCGCCTCGGCCGACCCGAGCGGCAAGCCCTGGGACCCGACACGCTCGTACGCGCGCTGGGACGGCAGCAAGTGGACCGGCCCCGACGTGCCCGACATGCGGGCGGACGCGGCGCCCGACCAGGGCGTGGGCTCCTTCATCATGAACCCGGAGGGTGTGGCCAGGCTGCACGCCGTCGGCATGGCCGAGGGGCCCTTCCCCGAGCACTACGAGCCGTTCGAGACGCCGGTGGGCGTGAACCTCATGTGCCCCAACAACCCCAAGGCGGTGAGCAATCCCGCGGCCCGCGTGTTCAAGGCGGACCTCGAAGCCCTGGGCAAGAAGGAGGACTTCCCGTACGCGGCCACCACCTACCGCCTCACCGAGCACCAGCACTTCTGGACCAAGCACGCGCGCAGCAACGCCATCGTGCAGCCCGCGCCCTTCGTCGAGATCGGCGAGGAGCTGGCCCGGGAAAAGGGCATCCGGCAGGGCGACAAGGTGCGCGTGAAGTCCCACCGCGGCGAAGTGGTGGCGGCCTGCGTGGTCACCAAGCGCATGCGTGCGCTCGAGGTCGACGGCAAGAAGGTGCACCACGTCGGCATCCCGATCCACTGGGGCTTCAAGGGGGTCACTCAGAACGGCTACCTGGCCAACGCGCTGACGCCGTTCGTGGGCGATGCCAATTCGCAGACGCCCGAGTTCAAGGCGTTCCTCGTGAACATCGAAAAGGCATGAGGAGCTGAACCATGGCTAGTCTGCAAAGTCTGGACGTGGTGGCCCGTTCGGCCACCACCACCCCCACGCCGCAGGTGCGCTCCGCCGTGCCGCAGGTCGCCAAGCTCATCGACGAGTCCAAGTGCATCGGCTGCAAGGCCTGCCAGGTCGCGTGCATGAACTGGAACGACCTGCGCGACGAGGTGGGCGAGAACATCGGCGTGTACGACAACCCCACCGACCTCACGCCCAGCTCCTGGACGGTGATGAAGTTCTTCGAGGTCGAGCCGGAAAAGGGCAGCCTCGAGTGGCTGATCCGCAAGGACGGCTGCATGCACTGCGAGGACCCGGGCTGCCTGAAGGCCTGTCCGTCGCCGGGCGCCATCGTGAAATACGCCAACGGCATCGTCGACTTCATCTCCGAGAACTGCATCGGCTGCGGCTACTGCGTCTCGGGTTGCCCGTTCGACGTGCCGCGCATCAGCGCGAAGGACAACAAGGCCTACAAGTGCACGCTGTGTTCCGACCGCGTGGGCGTGGGCCTGGAACCTGCCTGCGTGAAGACCTGCCCCACCGGCGCCATCGGCTTCGGCGTGAAGGACGACATGGTGGCCTACGCTGAAAAGCGCGTGGGCGAGCTCAAGGAGCGCGGCTTCCAGAACGCCGGCCTGTACAACCCGCAGGGTGTGGGCGGCACGCACGTGATGTACGTGCTCAAGCACGCCGACAGGCCCGAACTCGAGGACCTGCCGGCCGACCCGCACATCAGCCCGATGGTGGCGCTGTGGAAGGGCATCGCCAAGCCGCTGGCCCTGGCGGCGATGGTGGGCGCGGTGGTGGGCGGCTTCTTCCACTACATGAAGGTCGGGCCGTCGGATGCCGAGGAAGATGAAAAGGAGCGCACATGAACAAGCCTGTTCCCCGCGGCTACGTGCAGCGCTACGACGACGGCGACCGGGTCAACCACTGGGCGGTGGCGCTGATGCTCATCCTGGCGGCGCTGTCGGGTCTCTCGTTCTTCCACCCGTCGCTGTTCTTCTTTTCCTACCTCTTCGGCGGCGGCCCGTGGACGCGCATCCTGCATCCCTTCATCGGGCTGCTGACCTTCGTGTTCTTCATCGGCATGGTGATCCGCTTCGCCGGCGACAACCGCTTCACCGCCGGTGACCGGGAATGGCGCGGCAGGATGGGCGAGATGCTCAAGGGCAACAAGGCCGGCATGCCGCCGGTGGGCAAGTACAACTGGGCGCAGAAGATGGTGTTCTGGGTCACGTTGTGGAGCCTCGTGGTGCTGCTCGTCACCGGCCTCATGTTCTGGCGGCCGTGGTTCGCGCCATATTTCCCGATCTGGGCCATCCGGGCGGCCTCGCTGCTGCATGCGGCGGCGGCGGTGGTGCTGATCCTCGGGATCATCGTGCACGTGTACGCGGTGATCTGGGTCAAGGGCACGCTGCGCGCCATGACGCGCGGCAACGTGAGCGAAGCCTGGGCGGCGAAGAACCACCCGCTGTGGCATCGCGAAGTGACGCGGGGCAAGTGAGCAGGCCTTCGATCCGTGCGGGCGGGCCGGGCCCCGGGGCTCACCCGCCCTTGTGTTTTCCGTGGTCCGAGGAGAAGCTTGCGGCATGACCGCCACCGTCCGCGTGATGTCGCCGGAAGAGATCGCCGCCCGTGCCGGCGGGGAAACGCCTTTCCTGCTGTGGCCCGAACGCGCCACCGTGTTCGCCGAGCGGGCCATGCGGCTGCGGCAGCTCGCGGCCCAGGGCCATGCGATGCAGGACTTCCTGCAGTTCATGGCCGAGGTGGCGGTGGCGCAGCAGCAGCTGCTGGCCGGGCACCCGGTGGTGCCGCTGCCCACGGCGCGGCAGCTCGATGCCGCCGCGCGGGCCGGTGCGGCGCCGCTGGCGCCCCCCGACTGGCCGCGTGATCCGGCCTGGCTCGACGGCCTGCGCCAGCTGGTGCAGCGCGTGCGGCCCCATGCACCGGCGGCGATGCAGTCGGTGCTCGACGAGATGAGCGTGCTGCCCGACGACGCGCTCGAGGCCCAGGCCGATGCGCTGCTCGATGCCCCGCCCCACGGGCTGGACCTCGCCATGGCGCCGCTGGTGGCCGCGGCCCTGCAGGTCCACTGGACGCACCTCGTGCTGGCGGTGCAGGCCGCGCATGCGGGCGGCGGCCAGCCCTTCGGCCGCACCGACGACGCCACTTCCTGCCCGTGCTGCGCGAGCCGCCCGACGGCCAGCATCACTCGTGACGCGGGCGACTCGCCGGGCCAGCGTTACCTGCACTGCTCGCTGTGTTCCACCCAATGGCACATGGTGCGCATCAAGTGTTCGCATTGCCAGGGCACGAAGTCCATCGCCTACCAGGCCCTGCGCCCGGCCGGCGAGGACGACGAAGACCGCGCCGCCCAGGCCGCCGTGCAGGCCGAGACCTGCGACGACTGCGGGCACTACCTCAAGATCGTGCACCGCGGCCGCGATCCGCTGGTCGAACCGGTGGCCGACGACCTGGCCACGCTCACGCTGGACCTGCTGGTATCCGAAGCCGGAAAGCAGCGGCACGGGGTGAACCTGATGCTGCTGTTCGGCGAAGAGGCCGAGCCGCCGCCCGACCCGGGGAGCCCATAGTGGCCAGGCCCGCCGAATCCGTGGTGCACGGTTCCAAGGCCACCGCCAAGGACCTCCCCTCCGTCGATCGCCTGCTGCGCAGCGAGCCGGTCGCCGCGCTGGTGGCCGAACATGGCCACACGCTGGCGGTCGTCGAGGCGCGGGCCCTGCTCGATGGGCTGCGTGCGCAGGCGCAGGCCGGTGCGCTTCCGCTCGATGCGGTGTCTTTCGAGGCGCTGGGCAGCGCACTGCGGCAGCGGGTCGCGCAGCGGCTTGCGCCTTGCATGCGCCCGGTGCTCAACTTGACCGGCACCGTGATCCACACCAACCTGGGCCGCGCGCTGCTGGCCGACGCGGCCCTGCAGCACCTGCTGGCGGTGATGAGCGGCCCCAACAACCTCGAATACGACCTGCAGACGGGCGGCCGCGGCGACCGCGATTCCATCGTCGAGGAGCTCCTGTGCACCCTCACCGGCGCCGAAGCCGCCACGGTGGTCAACAACAATGCCGCTGCGGTGCTGCTCTCCATCGCCGCGCTGGCCCGTGGCAGGGAGGTCGTCGTCTCGCGCGGCGAACTCGTCGAGATCGGCGGCGCCTTCCGCATGCCCGACGTGATGGCCGCCGCCGGTGCCACGCTGGTGGAGGTGGGCACCACCAACCGCACCCACCCGCACGACTACGAACGCGCCATCAGCGAGCGCACCGCGCTGCTGCTGAAGGTGCACACCAGCAACTACACGGTGCAGGGGTTCACCTCCGCGGTGGGCGAAGCCGCGCTCGCGGGCATCGCGCATGCGAGGGGCCTGCCGCTGGCCACCGACCTCGGCAGCGGCTCGCTGGTGGACCTGGGCGCCTGGGGCCTGCCGCGCGAGCCGCTGCCGCAGGAGATGCTGGCGGCGGGCTGCGACGTGGTCACCTTCAGCGGCGACAAGCTGCTGGGCGGGCCGCAGGCCGGGCTCATCGTCGGCAGCCGGGAGGCGGTGGGCCGGATCCGCAAGTTCCCGATGAAGCGCGCCCTGCGCATGAGCAAGCTGCCGCTGGCGGCGCTCGAAGCCACGCTGCGGCTGTACCTGCGCCCCGAGCGGCTGGCGCAGGATCTGCCCACGCTGCGCCTGCTCACGCGGCCGGCACAGGACATCGAAACCATGGCGCAGTCGTTGCTGCACGCCGTGGCCGAGGCCGTGGCGCCGCGCTTTCGCGTGAGCGTGGTGCCGCTGCTCGGGCAGATCGGCTCCGGCTCGCTGCCGGTGGAGCGGTTGCCCTCGGCCGGCCTGGCCTTCGAGCCGCAGCAGAAGAAGGGCACCGGTCGCGCGCTCGACGAACTGGCCGTCGCCCTGCGGTGCCTGCCCGTGCCGGTGATCGGACGCGTGGCCGAAGACAGGCTGCTGCTGGACCTGCGCTGCCTGGAGCATGCAGCGCCCTTCGTTGCCCAGCTGCCGCAGCTGAGGGAGCAGCTGTCGTGATCATCGGCACGGCCGGCCACATCGACCACGGCAAGACCACGCTGGTGCGCGCGCTCACCGGCGTGGACACCGACCGGCTGCCCGAAGAGAAGAAGCGCGGCATCACCATCGAGCTCGGCTACGCCTTCATGGACGACGGCCGCATCGGCTTCGTCGACGTCCCCGGCCACGAACGCCTGGTGCACACCATGCTCGCCGGCGCCACCGGTATCGACTACGCGCTGCTGCTGGTGGCCGCAGACGATGGCGTGATGCCGCAGACCCGCGAGCACCTCGCAGTGCTGTCGCTGCTGGGCGTTTCGCGCGGTGCCGTCGTGGTCACCAAGGTCGACCGGGCCGAACCCGGCCGGGTCGATGCGGTGCGCGCCGAGGTGCAGGCGCTGCTGTCGGGCACGCCGCTGGCCGGGGCGCCGGTGCACGCGGTGTCGGCCCACACCGGCGCCGGCCTCGACGGGCTGAAGGCCTTGCTGCAGGCCGAGGCCGGGGGGGCGGCACGGCGATCCGACGCGGCCGCCGCATTCCGCCTCGCGGTGGATCGCGCGTTCACCCTCGACGGCGTGGGCACGGTGGTCACCGGCACCATCCACGCCGGCCGGGTGTGCATCGGCGACGAACTCGTCCTCACCCCGGCGGCGCGCGAGCACCGCGTGCGCGTGCGCAGCCTGCACGCACAGAACCGCCCGGTGGACGAAGCCCGGGCCGGCCAGCGCTGTGCGGTGGCACTGGCCGGCGTGGCGCGCGACGACATCGAGCGCGGCCAGTGGCTGGTGCACCCCGCGGTGCGCCTGGCCAGCGAGCGCATCGACGTGCGGCTCACCCTGTGGCAGGGCGAAGCGAAAGCCCTGCGCTCGGGCACCCCGGTGCATGTGCACATCGGCGCCGCGGCCGCCATGGGCACGGTGGCCTTGCTCGATGCCGGCGACGCGCTTTCGCCGGGCGCCACGGCGCGGGTGCAGCTCGTGCTGCAGGCGCCGGTCGGGGCCTGGCATGGCGACCGCGTGGTGCTGCGCGACGCATCGGCCAGCCGCACCATGGCCGGCGGCACGGTGCTCGACCCGCTGGCGCCTGCCCGCTACCGGCGCACGCCGCAGCGCCTGGCCGAACTCGACGCGCTGGCGCTGCCCACGCGCGAAGCCCGCCGCGATGCCTTGCTGGCCGTCGCACCGCACGGTGTGGACCTGTGCCGCCTCGACGCGGTGGAGGGCATCGTGCGTGCGCAGGATGCCGGCGGCTGGGCCCTCGGCGCGGCCCAGCGCAGCGCCACCCGGGCGGCCGTCATGGGAGCGCTCGCCGCCTTTCACGCTCGCGCGCCCGAGGAGCCGGGCCCCGATGCCGCTCGCCTGCGTCGGCTGGCCGCGCCGCGGCTGCCCGAGACGCCCTGGCTGCAACTGCTGGCCGAATGGGTGGGCGAGGGGGCGCTGGTGCGCAAGGGCGCCTATGTGCAGCTGCCCGAACACGGCGCATCGCTCTCGGCCACGGAGGAGCGGATCGCGCAGAAGGTGGCGCCCCTGCTGGCCGGCGGCGGCTTCGAGGGCGTATGGGCCCGCGACATGGCCCGCGATGCAAGGGAGTCCGAAGCCCTGGTGCGCACCGCGCTCGCCCGGCTGGCACAGCGCGGCGAATTGCACCAGGTGGTGAAAGACCTGTACTACGCGCCGCCGACCGTGGCCACACTTGCCGGCATTGCGCGGCAGGTGGCGGCAGCCCACGCAGGCGAGGTCACGGCGGCTGCCTTCCGCGACGCCACCGGCCTGGGGCGCAAGCGCGCGATCCAGGTCCTGGAGCACTTCGACCACATCGGCCTGCTGCGCCGCGTGGGCGACGTGCACAAGTTGCGCAGCGACACGCAGCTGTTCGCGCAGGCTGCGAAATGAGCTTCGTGCGGGCGTGTCGCGGCGAGTGGGAGCGAGTCACAGGAAGGGAAACGACCCTGGTGGGTCGGCCGGGCTTCAAACCCGGTGGGTGGCGCCATGCGCCGCCGGGCGGGTTCGACTCCCGTTTCCTTCCGCCATCCCCCTCCTGCGGTCGCCCGTTCTGGGGATGCGGAGCCGGACGCCGCGCCCTAACCTTCGGCCAAGACGACGGTCGCCGGCCGGGTGCATCATGGCGCGCGTCTGGTACGGCAACCGCTCGGAGGTGCGATGAGTGCGGCGTCCCTGGCTCAGTACTACGTCAACCGTGTCAACAAGGAAATGCCTCGCGTGCTCGGCAAGCTGAGGCTGCTGGGCGCCCATCTGCGCTTCCTGTCGGCAATGAGCGGCACGAAGGCCGTCGAACCCCGTGACCTGCTGCGCTGCACGCGCGATGCCCGCGAGGCCGCCTACGACCTGAAGCATTCGCTCACGCAGATGGCCGAGTTCCGTTCGTCGGTGGGCCGGCGCGGGCTGGGCGAGCGCTACGGCCTGTTCGCTGCCAACTACCAGGGCCTGTCGCGGCAGATTTCCGCGGAGTTCGACGTGGTCGAACAGCGTGCGAAGGATCTGGAGCAGGGCGCACTGGCCCGCCTCAACGAACCCGGCCGCTGGGGCGACGCGGCCGCCGGCGGCGCGGTCGCCGAGCTGTCGGCGCTGCTGGCGCAGCTGCTGGAGCTGTGGGGCCTGCTGCTCGTGAAACGCAAGCTGTCCAGGTAGTGACCGGTGACCGGTCACTGGTGACCAGCGGCCACCAGCTCCTGCTCGTCAGAACCGCTTGTCCAGCGTCATCAGGTCGTTCTCGCGCTTCATCTGGAAGCGGCCGAGGAAGCTGTTGCCCAGCAGCACGTAGGGCATCGCCGCGGGCTGCACGATGGCGTCGACGTTGTAGACCTCGACGTCGTTGATGCGCACCGAGTTGAGCTTGACCAGGTAGCCGACGGTGGTGCCGTTGGCCGTGCCGACCGGGACGCGCCGGCCGTGCCGGTACGCGAGGCCGATGTTCTCGGCGTCGGCCTGGCTCATGGCCACCGTGGTGGCGCCGGTATCGACCAGGAAGTTCACGTGGCGGCCGTTGATGCTGCCGTTGGCGAAGAAATGGCCGCCGGAGCCGGCGCTCAGCACGATCTGCGAGCCGCTGGCGCCGCCGCCTCCGCCTCCCAGGCTCACCGGCGCCGCGCCCAGCATCACGGTCTGGCGCTTGCCGGCGATTTCGACCACGGCGTCGCTGCTCGTCACCCTGACGACCTTGACGCCTTGTGCCGATTCGCCGGCCGCCAGGGCGCGCGGAGCGCCGCCGTCGATGACCAGCAGGGCCTTGCTCCCCATGCTGCCGGTCATGGCCACCGACTGTGCCATCGCGCTGCCCGTGAACAGGCAGGCGGCCACGGCAAGCAGGGCACGCATGGCGTGGCCTGCGGCGTCAGTCGCGGAAGTTGGTGAAGGACAGCGGCGCATCGGTGATCTCCTTGCGGATCAACGCGATGGCGGCCTGCAGGTCGTCCCGCTTGGTGCCGGTGACGCGCACCACGTCGCCCTGGATCGCGGCTTGCACCTTCATCTTGCTGTCCTTGATGAGCTTCTGGATCTTCTTGGCCAGCTCGCTTTCGATGCCGGCCTTGACCTTGACAAGCTGCTTGACCTTGTCGCCGCCGATCTTCTCGACCTTGGCCGTGGTGTCGAGGAAACGGGCGTCGACGTTGCGCTTCGTCAGCTTGGCCACGAGGATATCCATCACCTGGCCCAGCTGGAAATCGCTGTCGGCGTAAAGCGTGACTTCCTTGTCCTTCTGCTCGATCTTGGAACTGCTGCCCTTGAAGTCGAAGCGTGTGCCGATCTCCTTGTTGCTCTGGTCGATGGCGTTGCGCACCTCGACGAGGTTGGGTTCGAGAACGGTATCGAAGCTGGGCATGGTGAGGGCGCGGCGCGGCGTGCTGCGAAGGGCTGGGTGAGATGGGCGAAAATTCTGCCATGCCGACCGATCTGCCGATCGAAAAGAACGTGAGCCTCAAGGCTTACAACACCTTCGGCCTGCCAGCGCAGGCCGAAACGCTCGTGCGCGTCACCAGCGAAGCCGACGTTCGCCGGGTGGTGGACCATCCGCTGCTGGGCCGTGCGCCGAAGTTCATCCTGGGCGGCGGCAGCAACGTCGTGCTCACCCGCGACGTCACCGCTGCGGTGCTCAAGATCGAGATCAAGGGCCTGCGCGTGGTGGAGGTGCGCCACAACGCCGTCATCATCGAGGCCGGCGCCGGCGAGACCTGGCACGACACCGTGGCCTGGACGCTGGAGCAGGGCTATCCGGGCCTCGAGAACCTGGCGCTCATCCCGGGCACCGTGGGGGCCGCGCCGGTGCAGAACATCGGCGCCTACGGCGTGGAGCTGAAAGACCGCTTCGAGTCGCTCGACGCGGTGGACCTCGTGACCGGCCGCACCGTCACGCTGTCGCGCGAGATGTGCCACTTCGGCTACCGCGACAGCGTCTTCAAGCACGCGCTGGCCGGCAAGAGCGTGATCACCCGCGTGCGCTTCCGGCTGCCGCGGCCGTGGCTGGCGGAGCTTTCCTACCTCGAGCTCGACCGCAAGCGGCACGACAGCGGCATCGGCAACCCCGGCCCGCAGCAGGTGTTCGACTGGGTCTGCGAGATCCGCCGCGCGAAGCTGCCCGATCCGGCCGTGATCGGCAACGTGGGCAGCTTCTTCAAGAACCCGGTGGTCACCGAGGAGCAGTGCCGCGACATCATCGGCCGCGACCCGGAGATCGTGCACTACCCCCTGCCCGACGGCACGGTGAAGCTGGCGGCCGGCTGGCTGATCGACGCCTGCGGCTGGAAGGGCAAGTCCATCGGCGGTGCGGGCGTCTACGAAAAGCAGGCGCTGGTGCTGGTGAACCGCGGCAGCGCTTCGGGCGGCGAAGTGGTCACGCTGGCGCGCGCCATCCAGGAAAGCGTGTATGGCCGCTTCGGCATCCGGCTCGAACCCGAGCCGGTGGTGGTGTAGCCGCAGCCCGCGGTCCCCTCGATGTAGGGGGGACGCGCGCATCTCCGCTTGACGCTGCATGCGCGGCTCCCTAACTTCGGTCGGTGACATTCTTCACACATCAATAGAGGGATCCTTATGCGTGATGTACAAGCGCGCGGCCATGCGCGGCCGGGCTCCGCTGCGTGCCTGGCACTGGCCGGTGCGGCGGTGCTGTCGCTCAGCGGTTGCCTGGCCACTTCGCCCACGCTGGGCGGCGGAAGCAACACCGTCAGCGGCGCGGCCGGCGGCTCCACGGCAGCCAACGCCAACAGCAACCTGGAACGCTGCGACGAATCGCTCGGCACGCTGGCGGTGGTGGAAGACCAGGGGGCTCCGTGGTGGGGCTACTACTCGCGCTACAAGCTCGGTTCCACCGTGCCGGTGCTGCGCATGATGATCCAGCAGTCGAACTGCTTCGTGGTGGTCGAGCGCGGCCGCGCCATGAACAACATGATGCAGGAGCGCGCACTCGAGCGTTCCGGCGAAGTCCGCCAGGGCAGCAACTTCGGCCAGGGCCAGATGGTGGCGGCCGACTACACCATGAGCCCGAGCGTCAACTTCAGCCAGAAGGGCACCGAGGGCGGACGCCTCGGCCTCGGCGGCCTGGGCCTGCTGGGCTCCGTCGTCGGCGCCGCGGCCGGCAGCTTCAAGGCCAACGAGGCTTCCACCACCTTGCTGATGATCGACAACCGCTCCGGCGTGCAGCTCGCCGCGGCAGAGGGCAGTGCCAAGAACTTCGACTTCGGCCTGTCCGGCTGGGCCTGGACCGGCGGGCTGGTCGGCTCCGCCAGCGGCTATGCCAACACACCCGAAGGCAAGATCGTCACGGCAGCCTTCGTCGACTCGTACAACCAGCTGGTCAAGGCGGTGCGCAACTACAAGGCGCAAACCGTGCGCGGCGGCCTGGGCACGGGCGGGCGGCTCGGTGTGCAGGGCGGCACCACGCCTGCGTCCAACAAGAAGTAACGCGAGGGGCGCACGCCGCGTCTGGTCGCGTCACCCAGCCAGGGGCCGCTCGATGCGGCCCTTTTTCATGCCGGGCCGCAGTCCTGGCCGCCGCCGGTGCAGGCCGGGCCTGCGATCGGATATGCTGCGCCGCGCTTCCCGACGTTCCCTCGCGTCCTCCTGCCGAAATGACCAGCCCGCTCTCTTCTGCCGCCGGCAGCTCCATGCCGCCGCACGTGCCCGAAACCGCCTTCGGCGTGTGGTTCCTGCAGACCCCCACCTGGACCGTGCACGTGCTCGAACGTGCGCTCAAGGACCTGGAGCGGCTGATCCCCGATCGCCGCGCAAGCTACCCGGTGGTGATCGACGTCGGTTGCGGCTGGGGGCGCTCGCTGCCCAGGCTGCACGCGCGGTTCGCGCCGCAGCGCCTCATCGGTATCGACGTCGACCCGAAGATGCTCGAAGCCTCGCAGCGCGAGGTGCAGCAGGCCGGCATTGCCAACGCCGAGCTCGTGCATTGCTCCAGCTCGGCGCTGAAGCTCCCCGACAACAGCGTGGACCTGCTGTTCTGCCACCAGACCTTCCATCACCTGATCGACCAGGAAGACGCGATCCGCGAGTTCTTTCGCGTGCTGAAGCCGGGCGGCATCATGCTGTTTGCCGAATCGACCCGGCGCTACATCCATTCGTGGATCATCCGGCTGCTGTTTCGCCACCCGATGGAAGTGCAAAAGACCGCCGGCGAGTACCTCGCCCTGGTGCGTTCGGCCGGCTTCGTGGTGAAGCCGGAGGCCGTCTCCTACCCCTACCTGTGGTGGAGCCGCGAGGACCTCGGGATCATGGAGCGCTGGTTCGGCATCAAGCCGCCGGCCGACCGCGAGGAAACGCTCATCAACCTGGTGGCCGTGAAGCCGGCCGCGTGAGCCGCGCCAACGTGGCGTAACACGGGCTGCCGCAGCCGGCGCAGAATCGGCGGCGCCGTTTCCTGCTCGAGGCCCGTCATGCGCTACCCCTTCATCGCCCTGTGCATCGCCCTTGGCTGCGCCCTGCAGCCGGCTCGCGCGCAAGTGAGCGTGAGCGTGAACATCGGCGTCAACGTGCCCGCCTATCCGCAGATGGTCGTGGTGCCGGGCTACCCGGTGTACTACGCGCCGCACATGCGCGCGAACTTCTTCTTCTACGACGGCATGTACTGGGTGTTCGAAGGCGACAGCTGGTACATGAGCGCCTGGTACAACGGACCGTGGCAGATGGTCGCGCCGGTGTACGTGCCGTACTACGTGCTGCGCGTGCCGGTGCGCTACTACCGCGCGCCGCCGCCTTACTTCCGCCCCTGGGCCGTGAGCGCCCCGCCGCGCTGGGGGCAGCACTGGGGGCCGCAGTGGGAACGCCAGCACCGCGGCTGGGACCGCTGGGACCGCAATGCCGCGCCGCGGCCGGCGCCGTTGCCCGGCTACCAGCGCCGCTACGCGGGTGACCACTACCCGCACCGCGAGCAGCAGGCCGAACTGCTGCGCCAGAACTACCGCTACCAGCCGCGCAGCAGCGTGGCCAGGGAGCAATACCAGCGCGAACGCTACCTGGCCCCGGCGGCGCAGCAGCGGCAGCAGTCGCACCGCGAAGTCCGCCAGCAGGAGCCGCGCGCCCCCGAGGCTCGCCAGCAGCCCTGGCAGGCCCAGCCGCAGCAGCCGCCGCATCGGCAGCCATACCAGCAGCATCCGCAGCCGCGGGCCGAGCATCGCCACCAAGCGCCCGAGCAGCGCACCTGGCAAGGGCAGCAAGGGCCGGCGCAGGGGCAGGACAGGGACCGCGGCCGGCGCGACGAGGGCGGCGGCAAGCGCGAACAACGCGAGCAGCGCGAAGAGCGCGGCCGCGGCCACGACAAGTAGCACCACGCGACCTGGCGTTCACCGCGCCCCGGCGAGCGCGAGGTAGCCGCCCAGGGCGCCCAGCCCCGTCAGGAACCAGCGCCGGAAGGCGGCCGGACTCAGCCCTTCACGCGCCCACTGGCCGAGCGCCATGCCCATCAGTGCGGCCGACAGCGCCAGCGCCGAGGCCGGCAGCATGCCGGTGGTGAACGCGCGGCCCGCCATGAGCTGGCCGGCCAGCGCGAGCGTCGAAATGGTGAAGGTCAGGCCCAGCGCCTGCACCAGTTCGTCCCGGCCGAGCCGCAGCGACTGCAGGTAGGGCACGGCCGGCAGCACGAAGACGCCGGTGGCCGCGGCCAGCAGCCCGGTCAAGCCGCCCGCGGCGACGCTGGCCACGCGTTCATGGGCCGGGCGCGGCGCCGGCAGTGCGAGGCCCGACAGGCCCAGGCCCGCATAGGCCAGCAGGCAAACCCCGAGCAGCACCCGTGAGCCGGCGCTCCCGCCAGGCGTGCCCATCAGCGCGGCGCCGAGCCAGGTGCCCGCCACCACGCCCAGCTGCAGCGGCCAGAGTCGGCGGCACAGCGACCGCAGCGCCGGCCCGTTGAACAGCTGCCACACGTTGGTGACCAGCGACGGCACGATCAGCAGCGCCGCCGCTTCGGCCGGCGCCAGGCGCAGGCTCAGCAGCGCCATCGCGATGGTGGGCAGGCCCAGCCCCACCATGCCTTTCACGAAGCCGGCCAGCGCGAACACGAGCGCGAGGGCCATCGGCAGCCACGGGTTGGAGAACGGGTCATCGAGCATGCGGGCCAGCATCGGCGCTGCGGTGCCCGGCGTAAATCTGCATGATGTTGAGCCTGCGTTCGGAAAAATCGAACGCGGACCGAAGGGAGCTGCCGCCATGCGATTCGATCTCACCGACCTGCGCCTGTTTCTCGAGGTGGCCGATGCCGGCAACCTGACCCACGGTGCCGAGCGGGCCCACCTGTCGGTGGCCTCGGCCAGCGCGCGGGTGCGGGGCATGGAGCAGATGCTGGGCGTCAGGCTGCTGGAGCGCCTGCCGCGCGGCGTGCAGCTCACGCCGGCCGGCCTGGCGCTGACCGAACACGCCCGCGCGCTGCTGCAGCGTGCCCAGCAGATGCGCGGCGAACTCGCGCAGTTCGCCCGCGGCATCAAGGCGCAGGTGAAGCTGCTGGCCAACACCTCGGCGCTTGCCGAGCACCTGCCCAAGCCGCTGGGCGCCTTCCTGCTGGCGCACCCGCAGGTCGATGTCTACGTCGAGGAGCGCACCAGCGCCGAGATCGCACTGGGCCTGTTGCGCCGGCAGGCCGACGTGGGCATCTGCTCGGCGTCGGTGGAGCTCGCCGGCCTCGCCACCCGGCCGTTCGTGCGGGACCGCCTGGTGGCCGTGGCCGCGCCCACGCATGCGCTGGCGCGCCGGAGTTCGTGCAGCTTCGCGCAGGTGCTCGACCATGAACTCGTCGGCCTCACCGCCGGCAGCGCCTTGCATGACCACCTCGTGTGGCAGGCCGAACGCAACGGCCGCACCATGCGCCTGCGCGCACGGCTTCGAGGTTTCGACGGCGTGTGCGCGCTCGCGGCGCAGTCGGTGGGCGTGGCGGTCGTGCCGGAGTCGGCGGCCCGGCGGGCCCGCCGATCGATGAAGCTGGCGATGGTCTGGCTCACCGATGCGTGGGCGAGCCGCGACATGCTGCTCGCGTTTCGTTCATGGGAAGAGGCCACGCCCGCCGCGCGTGCCTTCATCGATGCGCTCGCGCCCGGCTGAGTGCCCGACAATCACCCGGCCGTGCCGGCGTGCCCTCGCAGCATGGCCTTTGCCACCCAGGGCCATGTAGAGGAACACCATGTACAAAAACCTCCGGCGCGCACTTGCGTCCGCCTTCCTGGCCGTTGGAGCGGCCGCCACCATCGCGCAGCAGCCGCCGCCTCTGAAGGTCGGCTTCGTGTTCGTGAGCCCGGTCGGCGAGGCCGGCTGGACCTACCAGCACAACGAGGGCCGCCTGGCCATGGAGCGGGCACTCGGCCCTGCGGTATCGACCACCGTCGTCGAGTCGGTGGCCGAAGGGCCCGATTCGCAGCGCGTGATGCGCGAGCTCGCTGCCACCGGCCACCAGCTGGTCTTCGCCACCAGCTTCGGCTACCTGGAGCCCGCCATGCGGGTGGCCGCCGAGTTCCCGGCGGTGAAGTTCGAACATGCGGGCGGCTACAAGACCGCGCCCAACCTCAACACCTACAACGCGCGCTACTACGAAGGCCGCTACCTCGCCGGGCTGCTGGCCGGCCACACCAGCAAGAACGGCGTGGCGGGTTACGTGGCCGGCTTTCCGGTGCCCGAGGTCGTGCAGGGCATCAACGCCTTTGCGCTGGGCATGCGGTCGGTCAATCCGAAAGCCACCGTGCGGGTGCTGTGGCTCAACACCTGGTTCGACCCCGGCAGGGAACGCGAAGCGGCCCAGAGCCTCATCGGACAAGGCGCCGACGTGCTGACCAACCACAGTGCGTCGCCCGCGGTGGCGCTCACCGCCGAGGAGCGAGGCGTGAAGCTGCTCGCCTACCAGAGCGACATGCGCAGGTTCGCGCCGAGGGCGCAACTGGCCGCGGTGACGCACCACTGGGGCGGCTACTACACGCAGGTGGCCGAGACCGTGCGGGCCGGTCGTTGGCAGCCCAGGCCGGTGTGGGGCGGTCTGAAGGAAGGGTTCGTGCAGCTTTCGGCGCTGTCCCCCGCGTTGCCCAAGCCGGCGGTGCAGGCCGTCGACAAGCGGCGCGCCGACATCGTCGCCGGCCGCTTCGCGCCGTTTTCGGGCCGGCTGGTCGATCAGCAGGGGCGGGTGAGGCTGGCCTCGGGCGCGCTCACCGATGAGCAGATCGCGACGATGGACTGGTTCGTCGAGGGTGTCGCCGGCTCGTTGCCGGCGCGTTGAGCGATCAGGGCGCGACGGCGGCGGCGGGGTTGCGCCGCCGCTGCGCCGCCAGCCACCCGAGTGCCAGCGCGATCAGCCCGATCGGCAGCAGCGAACCCCAGTTCAGCCACTCCCAGCCCTGCGTGCTGACCAGTGCCCCGGAGGCGAAGGCAGTGATCGCCATGGTGACGTAGACCCAGAAGTCCATCGCGGCCTGCGCAGTGGTCTTCTCCTCGGGGCGGTAGGCATCCGTGAACAGCGTCGTGCCGCCCACGAAGAGGAAGTTCCAGCCCACGCCGAGCAGCAGCAGGGCCACGAGGAACTGCATCAGGTCCACGCCCGACAGCGCCACCGCGACGCAACCGAGGTTGAGCAGCACGCCCGCCGACATGACCTTCAGCGCGCCGAAGCGCTTGATGAGGTGGCCGGTGAAGAAACTCGGCACGAACATGCCGAGCACGTGCCATTCGAGCACCAGGGCCGTGCTCTCGAACGGGTGCTTGCACAGGTCCATGGCGATCGGCGTGGCCGACATCAGGAGGCTCATCACGCCGTAGCCGAGCGAAGCCGCCCCCACCGCGACGATGAACACCGGCTGGCGCGCGATCTCGCCCAGGCTGCGGCCCGGCCGCGCGGGGTCGGGCTTGGGCAGCGGCGCGAATTCGATGAAGCTCAGCACCACGAGCGCCAGCACCGCCACGAGGGCGAGCGCCACATAGGCGCCGACGAAGGGCACCTCGAACCAGCCTCGCGTGCGTGCCGCCAGGTTCGGGCCGACCACCGCGCCGAGAATGCCGCCCGCCAGCACCCACGAGATGGCTTTTTCCTTGTATTGCGGCCCGGCGATCTCGGGTGCGGCAAAGCGGTAGAGCGAGGCATTGGCGTTGTAGTAGCCGGCCACCGCCGTGGCGGCCACCAGCGCGGCGAACTGCCGCATCGACGCGGCCACGGCGCACAGGCCCATGGCCACGATGCCCACCAGCAGGCCGAGCTGGAACGAACGCTTGCGGCCCCAGGCCCGCTGGCTGCGTGCCACGAGGCCCGTGGCCAGCGCACCGCCCACCACATAGCCCATCACCGGCAGCGTGGCCATCCAGGAGGCCGGTGCCAGCTGCAGGCCGACGAGCCCGTTCACGGCGATCAGCGCGACGTTGTTGATCAGGAACAAGCCCTGGCACAGGGCCAGCAGCCAGACGTTGCGATTCATGGCGGTCGGGTGTCGAAAAAGGTGCGCCAGTGTGACCGAAACCGGCACTGCAAGTGCTGCATTCACGACAGTGACCCGCTCCCCGTAACGGGGTGTTCGCCGGTGCGGATCAAGCCCCCGATGGCGGGCCTGTTCGTTCGATCGCGGCGCGCCCGCGGTCCCACACTGCGCGCTTCCACGCCGCCCCCGCACTGCCGCCATGACCACCGACACCCTCGTGCTGACCCTGATGCGACTGGAGTTCGCGCTGACGGCCAGCTTCCACTACCTGTTCGTGCCGCTGACGCTCGGGCTGGTGCTGGCGCTGGCGCTGATGGAGGCGGCCCACGTGGCCACCCGCCAGGCGGTGTGGCGCGAGGCGGCCCGCTTCTGGCGCCGGTTCTTCGTGCTGGCCTGGTTGGTCGGCATGGCCACCGGCTACCCGCTGCGCTGGCAGCTGCAGGCGCAATGGCAGGGCTACTCGCTGCAGGTGCGCGAGGTGCTCGAGGCGGTGATGCGGCTGGAGGCCGGCATCGCGCCGCTGATGCTGTCGCTGGTGGCGGTGCTTTGCCTGGCCGGGCACAAGCTGGGCGCGCGGGTGCGGCTGCTGCTCAGCGTGCTGCTGGCGCTGGCGATGGCGGCACAGGCCGTGGGGATCCTGACGCTCAACGCGTGGATGCAGCACCCGGTGGGCGTGCGCTTCTCGGCCGACGGCGCCCAGCTGCGGTCGCTGGCGGCGGTGTTCGCCAATCCGTATGCCCACACCAAGATCGCGCACACGCTGAGCGCCGCGGTGGTGACCGGGGCCTTCTTCATGCTCGCGCTGGGCGGTTTCTACCTGCTGAAGCGCCGCCACCTGCCGGTGGCCCGTGCTTCGTTGCAGGTCGCGCTGCCCATGGCCCTGGCCGGCATGGCCGCCACCCTGTGGTCGGGCCATGAAAGCGCGCTCGACGTGGCGCGCCACCAGCCGATGAAGTTCGCGGCGATGGAAGCCCACTGGGACGCGGGACACGAGCCGGCGGCGCTGGTGCTGTGGGGCCGGCCCGACATGGGTGCCGGCCGCAACCGGCAGCCGCTGGAACTGCCGCAGGTGATGGCCTGGCTGGCCGGCGGCGGCGCCGAGGCGCCGGCGGGCATCCACCAGCTGCTGGAGCAGGCCCGGTCGCGCGTGCGCGCGGCGGTGCAGCCCGGTGCCCCGGCCGATCTCGCGGGCTGGCGCAGCCTCCACGAGCAGACGGCGCGCCGCCATGCGGCGTCATGGGCGACGCTTTCCACCGAGCAGCGCATCGACCTCACGGCCCGGGCCAGCGTGCCGCACGTGCCGAGCCTGTTCGTCGCCTTCCGGCTCATGGTGGGCATGGGCATGCTGCTGTTCGCGCTGCTGTGCCTGGCCTGGTGGCGCCGCCGCCGGCTCGAAGCGGGCCTGGCCGGCCGGCGCACGCTGGCGCTGCTGGTGTGCTGCCTGCCCCTGCCGTGGGTGGCCACGCTGGCCGGCTGGGTGGTGGCCGAGATGGGGCGCCAGCCCTGGGTGGTGTATGGCCAGCTGCCCACGGCGGCGGCGGCCGTGCTGCCCACGCTGGCCGACGGTGTCGGCGAACTGCTTGCCTTCGCCGCGGCCTACGGGCTCCTGGGCGCGGGCTTCGCGGCAGGTTGCTGGTGGCTGCTGGCGCAGGGGCCGGGCGCCGCGCCGGTGTGGGCCGTGCTGCAGCGGGGCCGGCGCCGGGCTCCGGCCGCGTCGGCCTGGGCCGCCAGCTCGGTGCTGCAGTGAGCTGGCGCGGCGGGCGCCGCGCGGCTCAATGCGGGAAGGCCAACCGCTTTTCCAGCAGCCGCTGCACCTGCTCGAAGCTCAAGCTCAGCACCCAATAGACGCCGGCGGCGGCGATGTACAGCGGGAACGGCTGGAAGGTGGTGGAGATCAGCTCCTTGGTGGCCAGCATGAGCTCGGTGACCGCGATCACCGACACGAGAGAGGTGTCCTTGATCAGGCTGATGAGGCTGTTGCTGAGGCTGGGCACGGCCACCCGCAGCGCCTGCGGGGCCACGACATGGCGCAGCGTCTGCACGTGGGTGAGGCCCAGGCTGGTGCCGGCAGCCCACTGGCCCTGGCCGACGCCCGACACCGCGCCGCGCAGGCTCTCCGAAAGGTAGGCCGCGACGTTGAGCGTGAGCGCCAGGATGCCCGCGGTGAGCGGCGAGAACTCGATGCCGATGCTGGGCAGCCCGTAGTAGACGATGAACACCTGCACCAGCAGCGGCGTGCCGCGGAAGGCGCTCACGTACACGCGGGCGACCTGCGAGAGCAGCGGCAGCTCGAGCACGCGCACCAGCGCGATCAGCATGCCCAGCGCCAGGCCCAGCACCATGGAGGCCACCGCGAACAGCAGCGTGTAGCCGGTGCCCTTGAGCATCACCGGCCAGGCCAGGTCCAACAGCGAGGCGAGATCCATCGAAGTCCTCCGGAAACGGCACCGCCCCTGGGATCGCCAGGGGCGGCGTTGCGGGTGCGGCGAGCTTACTGCGCCACGGGCGGCTTGCTCACGTCACGCCCGAACCACTTGTTCGAGATCTTCGCGAACGTGCCGTCGGCCTTCAGGTCGGCCAGCGCCTTGTCGAGCGCCTGGGCGAACTTCGGGTTGCCCTTGCGGAACGGGATGGCGTTGCTCTCCACCTTGCCGATGGGCGCGCCGGCCTTCACCGGCAGGCGGGTCTTCTGCGCCAGGTAGGGGATGAGCAGGCTGTCGTTGAGCGCCACGTCGATGCGGCCGGTGGCCAGGTCCTGCAGGTATTCAGGCGCGCCGGGGTAGACCTTCACCTCGGCGCCGGCGAAGCCGCGCGCCTGCTCGGCATAGTTGCTGCCCTGGCCCACGCCGATCTTCAGGCCCTTCAGGTCGGCCGGGCCGGTGATCTTGCGGGTTTCATTGGTGCGCACGATGAGCTGCGGGCTCGACACCACGTAGGGCGCGCTGAAGTCGAAGGTCTCGCGGCGCTTGTCGGTGGCGGCCACCTGGTTGACGATCACGTCGTACTTGCCGGCCGAAAGGCCCGCGAGGATGCCGCTCCACTCGGTGGTGGTGAACTCGGGCTTCACACCCAGCTTGGCGGCCAGGCCTTCGGCGATCTCCACGTCGAAGCCGGTCAGCCTGCCCTGCTCGTCGCGGTAGTTGAAGGGCGGGTAGGTGCCTTCGAGGCCGATGCGCAGCGTGCCGCGCTGTTTCACTTCATCGAGCAGGTCGGCCGCCTGGGCCACGCCGCCCGCCAGGGCCAGGCCGAGGGCGGCCGTGCGCAGGAGCAGGGAGAGTGCTTTTTTCATGAGTCGGCAATCAACAGGTGTTGGTGAGCGGCGCATGTTGCCACCGCCGGCCATTGCCGAAACGAGCATGGATATGCGGGCGGCGCACAAGCGGCTGGGGCGGCCCGCGGCGCTGTCAGGCGAAGTGGCAGATGTAGTGATACGGCTCGTTGCGCACGCGGATCTCGAAGCTCGAATTGCCCGGCACCGCGAAAGACTGGCCTTCGGTGTAGCGGGTCCATTCGGCCTGGCCCGCCAAGCGCACCTCGCAGGCACCGGCCACGGTTTCCATCACCTCGGGCGCGCCGGTGTTGAAGGTCAGCTCGGCCGGCAGGATCACGCCGACGCTCTTGCGGGTGCCGTCGGCCAGCTCGATGGTGTGCGAGACGCAACGGCCGTCGAAATAGACGTTGGCACGTGCGGTGACGGTGGCGGCGGCGATTTTTTCGGTGGTCATGGTCGGGCGGTCCTGGGTTGAAGGCGGGGATGCTACCGCCACTCGGCCGGACTCCCCCCGAGGGGGGATGGTTGCGCACCGCACAGCGCACCAAACTGCCCGCGTGGC
>CAMLNA010000014.1 GCA_946481025.1 uncultured Rivibacter sp. | reverse complement strand
GAAATCCTTCACCGCGGAGGCGCGGAGGGCGCGGAGATCCGCGGAGGAATCCAGGCCTTCTCCGCGTCCTCCGCGGTGAATGAATTGAGGTTTCACTTCAGCGGGTAGCAACAGAAGGCATGCGGCGCATGAAGCGCCGCCACAGCTGCGGCCTGACCCAGCGCGGCAGCACCATGGCGACGACGAGCAGCGAGCCGACGATCATCGCCATCACGATGCCCGAGACGTTGAGCATGCCCAGCGCGAAGGTGAAGCTGCCCAGCAGCGCGGCCGCGAGCACCACGCCGACGATGCTGCCGCGCCCGCCTTCGATGGCCACGCCGCCGAGGATCACGATGGTCACCGCCTCCAGCTCCCAGCCCATGGCGAAGTTGGGCCGGGTGCTGCCGATGCGCCCGGTCAGCAGCAGCGCCGCCACCGCCGCCATCAGCCCGGCAAACAGGAACACCGCAAAGCGGTAGCGGTTGACGGCAATGCCCGAGAAGCGCGAAGCCACCGGGTTGGCGCCGATGGCATAGAGCCGGCGCCCGTGCACGGTGGCATGCAGCCACAGGCCGACGCCCACGGCCGCGACCACCATCACGCCGAACTCGATGGGCACGATCAGCCCCGGCCATCCGAAGAGATCGCCCAGCGTGCCGTTGCCCCACAGCGTGAGCGCCTCGGGGTAGCCGGTGATGGCCTGGTCGCCCAGCACCACCTGCGCGAGCCCGCGGTACAGCGACAGCGTGCCGATGGTGACGACGATGGAGGGCAGCTGCCAGCGCGTGACCAGCCAGCCGTTGAGCGCGCCGCAGGCCAGCCCGGTGGCCAGCGCCGCCAGCACCATGACGGTCAGGCCCGCGCCCGCCTGCATGGCCAGCCCCGCTGCCAGCGAACACAGGGCCATGGTGGCGGCGATGGACAGGTCGATCTCGCCGGCCACCACCAGCAGCGCCATCGCCAGCGCGATCAGCGCCTTCTCCGACATGTTGGTGGTGCTGTCGGCCAGCGCATAGGGCGACAGGAAGCCCTCGATGCCCAGGCCGAAGCCCAGGTAGACCAGCGCGATGAGCGCCACGAGGACGCGCTCCCAGGTGTCGAAGGCCTTCATGGGGTGCCTCCCTGCGTTGCGGCCGCGCTTGCGCTGCTGCCGTGTTCGAGGATCTGCCGGCCCGGCTGGCGCTGCGACCGCGCATTGAGCGCCACCGACACCAGGATCACGAAGCCGGCGATGGCCTGCTGCCAGAACGGCGACACCTGGATCACGGGCAGCGCGCCGTTGATCACGCCGATGAACAGCACCCCGAGCAGGGCACCGCTCACCGTGCCGACGCCGCCGCCGATGCTCACGCCGCCGATCACGCAGGCGGCGATGACGGTGAGCTCGTAGCCCGCGGCCAGCTCGGTGAAGGCGATCGAATAGCGGCCCACCCACAGCAGGCCCGAAAGGCCGGCCAGCGCGCCCGACAGCGTGTAGGCCATCATCAGCCGCCGCTGCACCGGGATGCCTGCATAGGCCGCGACCGCCGGGTTGCCTCCGTAGGCATAGAGCTCGCGCCCTTCGCGCCGCCAGCGCAGCAGCCACACGGCGGCCAGCACGACCGCCAGCGCGATCCAGAGGAGCATCGGCACCTCGGCCAGGGTGCTGCGCGGCAGGCCCTTGATGAGCGGGTGGATGTCCTGGTCGGACACCCAGGCGCCGCCGCTGGCGACGAAGATCGCGCCGCGGTACACCGACAGGGTGCCCAGCGTCACGACGATCGACGGCAGCGCGAACCGCGTGATGAGCACGCCGTTCACCGCGCCGAGCAGCGCGCCGACGGCCAGCGCCAGCGCGAGCAGCACCGGCAGCGGCAGGCCCGGCCACGCCTTGCCGGCCAGCGCGCAGAGCATGCCGGTGAGCGCCAGGTTGGAAGCGACCGACAGGTCCACGCCGCGGGTCAGCAGCACCAGCATCTGCCCCATCACCAGGATGGCGAGGATGGCCGAGTCGTTGCCGATGTCCATGGCATTGCGCCAGCTCAGGAACACGGGCGCCCGCAGGCCCACCGCCAGCACGATGGCGACGATGATCGCCGTGAGGATCCACTCGCGGCGCTTCATGCGGCCAGCTCCTGCGGTTGCGCCCGGGCCTGCAAGCCTGCAGCCGGGGCCGCGAGGCCCGAGGCCGCCGCCACGATGGCCTCGGCACTGGCTTCACCGCGGCGGAACTCGGCCACCCGGCGGCCGCGCCGCATCACCACCACGCGATGCGCGAGGTTCATCACCTCGGGCAGTTCCGACGACACCAGGATCACCGCCAGGCCCTGCTGCACCATCTCGGCCACCAGGTGATACACCGCCTGCTTGGCGCCCACGTCGATGCCCTTGGTCGGCTCGTCGAGGATCACGATGCGTGGCTGCAGGCCCAGCCACTTGGCAATGACCACCTTCTGCTGGTTGCCGCCCGACAGGCCGGCCAGCGGCGTGTGCGGCGATGCCGTCTTCACCGACAGGCGCTCGATCATGCGCCCGGCCAGCGACAGCTCGCGCCGCGGCGAGAGCCACGCCCCGCGCGACAGCGCGCCGTGCTGCCCGTGGCGCGGGCCGGCGAGCGCCGCCAGGCTCATGTTGTGGCACACCGAAAAGCTCAGCACGCCGCCCTGGCGCTGCCGCTCCTCGGGCACGTAGGCGAGCCCCGCTGCGATGGCATCGGCCGGGTCGCGGATGTCGGCGGCCCGGCCCGCGATGCGCACTTCGCCGCGGGCCGACGGGTTCAGGCCCATCAGGGCCTTCATGGCCTCGCTGCGGCCCGCGCCCACGAGGCCGTAGAAGCCGAGGATCTCGCCGCGGCGCACCTCGAAGTCGAGGTCGGCGAATTCGCTCGGGTGCGACAGAGCGCGCACCGACAGCACCACCTCGCCCGGCGTGCCGGGCACCGGCGGGTAGATCTGGTCGATCGAGCGGCCTGCCATCAGCCGCACCAGCGTGGGCTCGTCGGCCTCTGCCATGGCGCCTGCGCCCACCGAGGCGCCATCGCGCAGCACCACGTAACGGTCGCACACGGCAAACAGCTCGTCGAACTTGTGGGTGATGAACAGCACCGCGACGCCGCGCGACCTGAGGCCGCGCACGATGCCGTAGAAGTCGCGGATCTCGGCCTGCGACAGCGCGGCGGTGGGTTCGTCGAGGATCACCACCTTGGCGTTCTGCGACAGCGCCCGCGCGATCTCGATGAGGTGGCGCTGGGCGAGGCTCAGGTCGCGCACCAGGGTCTCGGCCGCGAAGCCGGCGCCCACCTGGTCGAGCACCCGCTGGGCCTCGCGGTTCATCGTGGCCCAGTCGATCACCCGCAGGCCGGGCCAGCCCTTCATCGGCTGGCGTCCGATGAAGATGTTCTCGGCAGCGGTGAGCTCCTCGAACATCACGGTTTCCTGGTGCACCGCCACGATGCCGGCCGCCTGCGCCTGCTGCGGCCGTCCGCAGCGCAGCGGCCGGCCGGCCAGCAGGATCTCGCCTTCGTCGGGCGCGTGCACGCCGGTCAGCGTCTTCACGAGGGTGGACTTGCCGGCGCCGTTTTCGCCGATCAGGGCCAGCACCTCGCCGGCGCGGAGGTCGAGGTCGACGCCGCGCAGCGCGTGCGTGGGGCCGAAGCGCTTGTGCACGCCCCGCAGCGACAGCAGCGGTTCTTGTTCGGAAGGGGCATTCATGCCGTGTTCGTGATGGTGTCGCCCACCGGCGGCGGCACCGCTCCTCGTCGAAGTTGCCCATGGTGCCTTGGCAGCACCGCCGGCGCATGGAACGGGACTCAACAGCCTTCACCGCGGAGGCGCGGAGGGCACGGAGATTCGCAGAGAAGTACAGGCTTCTCCGCGGTCCTCCGCGTTGTCTGCGCCTCCGTGGTGAATGAATCGGGGCTTCGCTTCAGGCCGTCAGAAGAACTTGGCGAACTTGTCGACGTTGCCCGCGTCGTAGGTGAACGGCTCGGCCATCGCGGCTTCGTTGTCCTTGTCGAGCGTCACCGTGCCCACGCGGCCCAGCGGAATCTTCTCACCCGGCGCGCCCTTGGCCTTGCCCTTCACGAAGGCATGGGCGGCATGCACCGACGAATAGCCCAGGTCGATCGGATTCCAGATCGCGAAGTTCTTGACGGCGCCGCTCTTCACGTGGCCCGCCATCTCGGAAGGCAGGCCCAGGCCGGTGACGAAGATGCTGCCGACCTTCTTTTCGTCCTGCACCGCCTTGGCCGAGGCGGCCACGCCCACGGTGGTGGGCGCCACGATGGCCTTCAGGTTGGGGTAGCTCTTGAACAGGCCCTGTGCCTCGCGGTAGCTCTTGTCGGTCTGGTCGTCGCCGTAGACCACGCTCACCAGCTTGAGCCCGCTGTGCGCCGGCTGCGCCAGCACCTTCTTCATCTCGGCGATCCAGGCGTTCTGGTTGGTGGCCTGCGCGGTGGCCGACAGCACGGCGATCTCGCCGGTCTTGCCGATGGCGTCCTCGGCCATCGTCACCAGCTTCTGGCCGATCAGTGCGTTCGACGACGGCGCGAGGTGCATGAGGCGCCCGTCCTTGCGCACCGCCGAATCGAACGAAACGACCTTGATGCCGCGCGACATGGCCTTCTTCATCGCCGGCACCAGCGCGTCGGGGTCGTTGGCCGAGATGACGATGGCCTTCACGTTCTGCGCGATCAGGGTGTTGATGATCTCGATCTGGCCCTCGGCCGTGGCCTTGGCCGGGCCGGTGTAGATGATCTCCACGTCCTTGAGCTCGCGCGCCGCTTCCTGGGCCCCCTGGTGGGCGGCATCGAAGAAGCCGTTGCCCAGGCTCTTCACCACGAGGGCGATCTTGTCGGCGGCCAGCGCGGGCTGCACCAGCACCGTGGCCAGCACGGCGGCCAGCGCCAGGGTCTTGCGAACGGTCATGATCTGTCTCCTTCTGCTTTGGTGGTGGGTCGCGCTCGGCGCACGCCCGGTCATGTGGCCGGGTGGTTGCCCGGCCGTGGTGGCATCGGTCGATGCCGATCCTTGTCGTGCCAGCTCGAACGGCTCAGACGATGCCGCCGCCGCCCGAGGCCGCCGCGGGCCGCCCCTCGGCCACGCGCCGGCGGTAGCCGCTGGCGCGGTAGGCGCCCACCGGGTCGATGGCGCCGCCGGCGTCCAGCCGCACCCGCTGCAGGAGGGGCGTCACGTCGGTCTGGTAGGCGGCCTTGAGCACGTGGGTGGCGGCGAGTGCGTCGTTGGCGGCCTGCGCGGCGTCGAGCGCGGCCCGGTCGACCAGCAGCGCCTGCGCACAGGTGCGCTGCACCTGGGCGGCACTGGTCATCAGGCTCTCGATGGGGTCGGTGACGTTGTGGCTCTGGTCGAGCATGTAGGCGGGCTCGAAGCCCTGCACGCCTTCATGCGCGGCAGCCACCAGCTCGTTGAACACGAGGAACAGCCGGTAGGGCGCCACGCTGCCGGCATCGAGGTCGTCGTCACCGTACTTGCTGTCGTTGAAGTGGAAGCCGGCCAGGCGCCCGGCGGCGATGAGCCGCGCGACGATGAGCTCGATGTTGACGTTGGGCGCATGGTGGCCGAGGTCGACCAGGCATTGCGCCTTGGGGCCCAGGGCCGTGGCGGCGAGGTAGCTGGAGCCCCAGTCCTGGATGACGGTGGCATAGAACGCCGGCTCGCAGATCTTGTGCTCGAGGAACATGCGCCAGTCGGCGGGCAGCGCGGCGTAGATCTGGCGTGTGCTCTCGAGGTAGCGGTCGAAGGCGCGGCGAAAATGCTGCTGGCCGGGGAAGTTGCTGCCGTCGCCGATCCACACGGTGAGCGCCCTGGAGCCGAGCTGCCGGCCGATGTCGATGCATTCGAGGTTGTGCTCCACCGCCTGCGCGCGGATGGCCGCGTCGGTGTGGGTGAGGCTGCCGAACTTGTAGCTGTGCGCCTGCCCGGGGCGGTCGCTGAAGGTGTTGGAATTCATCGCGTCGAAGCCCAGGCCGCCGGCCTTCGCGGCCTCGCGCAGCTCGCTGTAGTCGCTGCACCTGTCCCAGGGGATGTGCAGCGACACCGTGGGCGTGGCGCGCGCGAGCTGCTGGATCACGCCGCAGTCCTGCAGCTTGTCGAACACGTGGCGCGGCTCGCCCGGGCCGGGAAAGCGCGCGAACCGCGTGCCGCCGGTGCCCACGCCCCAGCTCGGGATGGCCACGCCGAAGCCGGCCACCTGCCGGCGGACGCCCTCGATGTCGATGTCGCGGCGGGCGAGCTGCTCGCCCAGGTGCTCGTAGTCCTTGCGCAGGTGGCGCAGCAACGGCTCGTTGTGCGCGTCGATGACGCTGCGTTCGATCAGTGCCATGGTGTCCATCTCCTCGGCAGGCCGGGCGGGTGTCAGCGGGTGAATGCCGCGAGGTTGCCGGCATCCACGTTCAGGATGTTGCCGGTGCTCTTGGCCGACAGGTGTTCGGCGGCGAAGAAGTAGGCGGCCTCGGCAATGTCTTCGGGGTACACGCTGCGCTTGAGCATCGAGCGGTCGCGGTAGAAGGCCTCGAGGTCGTCGGCGGCGATCTTGTTGGCCGCGGCGCGCTCCTCGCTCCACTTGCCGGTCCAGATCTTCGAGCCGCGGATCACCGCGTCGGGGTTGACCACGTTGGAGCGGATGCCCAGCGGCGCTCCTTCGAGCGCGAAGCTGCGCGACAGCTGGATCTCGGCCGCCTTGGCCGCGCAGTAGGCGCTGGCCTGTTGGCTGGCCACCATGCCGTTCTTGCTGGCCACCACCACGATGCTGCCGCCGGTGCCCTGCGCCTTGAGCAGGCGGAAGGCTTCGCGGCCGACCAGGAAGTAACCGGTGGCCAGGATGCTCTGGTTGCGCATCCACAGCGCCAGGCTGGTGTCTTCGAGCGGGGCCGCCGAGGCGATGCCGGCGTTGCTGACCACCACGTCGACGCCGCCGAACTCCAGCGCCGCCTTCGCGAACGCGGCCAACACGCTGGCCTCGTCGGTGACGTCGCAGCGCACGCCGCGCACGTGGTCGCGGCCGTGGGCCCTGGCCAGCTCGGCGCCCACCGACTCCAGCGCTTCGGCGTCGATGTCCAGCAGCACCACGCAGCCGCCGTCGGCCAGGATGCGGCGCGCGATCGCCTGCCCGATGCCGCCGGCGCCGCCGGTGACCAGCGCGACCTTGCCGACCATCGGCTTCGGCTTGGGCAGACGCTGCAGCTTGGCTTCCTCGAGCAGCCAGTATTCGATGTCGAAGGCCTCCTGTTCCGGCAGGCCCACGTAGCGGTCGATCGCATTGGCGTCGCGCATCACGTTGATCGCGTTGACGTAGAACTCGCCGGCGATGCGGGCGGTGGCCTTGTCTTTCGCCAGGGTGACCATGCCGATGCGCGGCAGCAGCACGACCACCGGGTTCGGGTCGCGCAGCGCCGGGCTGTTCGGGCGCCTGCAGCGCTCGTAGTAGGCGGTGTAGTCGGCTCGGTAGGCGGCCAGGCGTTCCTGCAGCGCCGCCTTCAGCGCATCGCCCTGCAGCGTGTAGACGGCTTCGGGCAGTACCAGCGGGCGGATCTTGGTGCGCAGGAAGTGGTCGGGGCACGAGGTGCCGAGCGCGGCCAGCGGCTCGAGGTCGCGGCTGTTGACGAACTCCATCACCTCGGGCGAGGTGTTCAGGTGCAGCAGCTTGGGCGCGCCAGCTTCGGCGCTTTGGCCCCGCAGCACCGGCAGCAGCGCGGCCAGCGTGGCATCACGCTGCGCATCGGGCAGGGCGGTGACGGCCGCGCCGCCGAACACCACCACCTTGCGCGCCTGCCGCTCCTGGGCCAGCCAGTCCTGCGCGCGTTCGATGAGGCCCACGGTGTTCTCGAAGCAGGCACGGGCGGTGTCGCCCCAGCTGAACAGGCCGTGGCCGGCCAGCACGATGCCGCGCAGGCCCGGGTGCGCGGCATCGTATTCGGCCAGGCGCTGCCCCAGCTCGTAGCCCGGGCGCAGCCAGGGCAGCCAGCCGACCGTGCCCTCGAACACCCGCCGGGTGATCTCTTCGGAACGGGCCATCGCGGCGATCGCGATCACCGCGTCGGGGTGCATGTGGTCCACGTGCGCATACGGCAGGCTGCTGTGCAGCGGCGTGTCGATCGAGGCGGCCCGGCTGTTGAGGTTGAAGGTGCAGTGCGGCAGGCAGCCCACCATCTCGTCTTCATGCTCGAGGCCGCGGTACAGGCCCTTGAGCGCGCGCAGCTTGTCCATGTAGAGCGTGGCGAAGCCGTCGAGCTTCATCGAGCCGACGTCGCCGCCGGAGCCCTTGACCCACAGCACGTCCACCGGTTCGCCGGTGAGCGGGTCGCGCTGGCGGATCTTGGCCGAGGTGTTGCCTCCGCCGTAGTTGGTGATGCGCAGGTCCGACCCGAGCAGGTTGGAGCGGTACAGCAGCAGGTTCGGTTCGTCGAGGCCGGCGGCGCGGGTCTCGTCCCAGCGCGGGAAGGGCTTGAGGGCGGCGGTGTTCATGGGCTCGCAGCGTAGGCAGTCGCACCTGGGCGAGCAATTGATCGAACCTGATCCAAGACATAAGCAAGGCTTATGATCCGGCGCGCCGCGGGTTCGCTGGCCGTTTACGCATCGGGTTTTCCCTTGGAATCACGCCTGCGAGATGGGCCAGCCCGCGGGAAATTCCTGAATCGGGGATCCGGATTCATTCACCGCGGTGAAGGCTGTTGGTCTTTGACGTGCGCCACTGAGATGAAGCCCTTCAACCTGCGCAGCCTGCGTGTCTTCGAGGCCGTGGCCACGAGCGGCAGCTTCTCGCGCGCCGCCGTGCAGCTGGAGATGACGCAGCCGGCGGTCTCGATGCAGGTGCGCCAGCTCGAGGCCGACCTCGGCGCGCCGCTGTTCGACCGCCGCCGCCAGCACCTCACCGACGCCGGGCGCGAGCTGCTGCAGCACGCCCGCATCATCGGCGCGCAGGTGCGGGCGGCCGAGGAAGCCCTGGCCGCCCATGCCGCCGAAGGCGAGCCGGGCAAGCCTCGCGGCCACCGGGGCCTGCTGCACCTGGGCGTGGTGTCGACGGCGCACTATTTCGCGCCGCAGCTGCTGCACGCCTTCAACCAGCTGCACCCCGAGGTGCGCCTCAAGCTCACGGCGGCGCGCCGACCCGAGGTGCTGGCCATGCTGCAGGAGCACCAGCTCGACGTGGCGATCTCCGGCTACCCGCCGTCCGAAGGCGACCTCGAGGCCATCACCTTCGCGCGCAATCCACATTGCATCGTGGCCCACCCCGAGCATCCGCTGGCCCGGCGCAAGCGGCTGCGCTGGGCCGACCTGCGCGACGAGCACTTCATCTTTCGCGAGCCGGGCTCGGCCACGCGGCAGTTCCTGGAGCACCTGCTGCAGTCCCAGGCCATCCAGGTGCGCGCCGGGCTGGAGCTGGCCGGCAACGAGACCATCAAGCAGGCGGTGATGTGCGGCATGGGCATCAGCTTCCTGTCGGCCCACACCTTCCAGGTCGAGCTGGACGCGGGGCTGATGGTGGTGCTCGACGTCATCGACCTGCCCAAGCACGTCGACTGGTGTTTCGTGACGCGGCGCGACACGGTGCTGAGCGGCGTGAATGCCGCGTTCCGCGACTTCGTGATCGCGCATGGCGCGGACTGGGCGCGCTGCCGAACCTTGTGAGCCGCGGGCGGCACGCACGACCCGGCAGTTCAATACACTCGCGCGATGCACACCCCCGCCGAACAACGCCTGCGCAGCCTCGGCCTCGAGCTGCCGGCCCTCACCCCGCCGCGCGGCAACTTCCGGCCCTACGTGATCGCCGGCTCGATGCTGTACCTGTCGGGCAAGGGCGCGCCCTTGCGCGAGGACGGCCTCCCGGTTCCCAAGGTCGGCCGCGAGGTCACGGTGGAGCAGGCACGCGGGCATGCGCAGGAGGTCGGCCTCTACCTGCTCGCGCTCATCCGCGAAGCGCTGGGCGGCTTCGAGCGGGTGCGGCGGGTGGTCAAGGTGTTCGGCATGGTGAACGCCCATCCGGACTTCACCGCCCACACCGAGGTGGTCAACGGCTGCTCCGACCTGTTCGTGGCGGTGCTGGGCGAACGCGGCGAACATGCGCGCTCGGCCATCGGGGTGGGCTCGCTGCCGAAGGGCTTCGCGGTCGAGATCGAGGCCGTCGTCGAGTTCGACGCAGGATCCGCCTCGCCGTGATCACCACCCGCGCCGCCACCCTCGATGACCTCGACGTCATTGCGCCGCTCTTCGACGCCTACCGCCAGTTCTACGACCACGCACCCGACCTGGCGCTGGCCCGGCGCTTCATCCAGGCGCGGCTGCGCAACGACGAGTCGGTCATCCTGCTGGCCTGCGACGGCGGCGGGCAAGTCGTCGGCTTCTGCCAGCTGTACCCCACCTTCTGTTCGGTCGAAGCGCAGCCGATCTATTCGCTCTACGACCTGTTCGTCGCCCCCGCCGCCCGGCGCTCCGGTGCCGCAAGGGCGCTTCTGCAGGCCGCCGAGAGGCTGGGGGCCCGCACCGGGAAGAGGCGCATGGACCTCACCACCGCCAGGACGAACACGGCAGCCCAGGCGGCTTACGAGTCGCTGGGCTGGGTGCGCGACGAGGTCTTCTTCGCCTACAGCCGGCGCGTCGCGCCAGCCTGACCCACGAGGAGCCGCCATGCGCATCGCCGGAAGCTGCCATTGCCGCAATATCCGCTTCGAGCTCCACTGGCTGCCCGAGCCGGTGATGGAGATTCCGGCCCGCGCCTGCGGTTGCACCTTCTGCACCCGGCACGGCGGCGTCTGGACCTCCTGCCCCACCGGCGAATTGTCGGTGTCGATCGAGGACGACACGCTCCGGTCGCGTTATGCCTTCGGCACCGGCACGGCCGACTTCCATGTCTGCGCACGCTGCGGCGTGGTCCCGGTCGTGACCAGCCGGATCGACGGGACCACCTATGCGGTGGTCAACGTGAACGCCTTCGAAGGCATCGACCGTTCGCTGCTGAGGCAGGCGCCCGCCAGCTTCGACGATGAAGACGAGCCGTCCCGCCTCGCGCGGCGCAAGCGCAACTGGATCGGCCGGGTGACCTTCACCGGAGGCCGTGCATGAGCAGGCGGACGCTCGATGAACTGATCGACACGGCCGACCCTGCCATGCCGCTGCTGCGACAGTGGTTGGCCGACGCAAGCCGGCCATCCGACCTGCTCCCGCCGTCGGGCAACCGCGACGACGTGCTGGTCGGGCTGCAGGTGACGACCCGGTCGCCGATGGGCGCGATCGCCTACGAGACCGGCGGGCTGCTGATCGACCACGGCTGGCTGCGCATCCTGGGATCCGGCCACCCGAGGCTGGGTCGCAGCATCGTTGAATGGAACCATGGCCGCTCGCTGGGGCACCTGCTGGTGGCCGACGATCTGGCCGGCGGCTTCTTCTCGATCAACGGTGGCAGCCTCGGGAACGACCACGGTTCGATGTACTACTGGGCGCCCGATACGCTGAGGTGGGAGGCCCTGAACCTCGGCTACAGCGGCTTTCTGCGCTGGGCGCTGAGCGACCAGCTCACGTCGTTCTACCAGGCGTTGCGCTGGGAGGGCTGGCAGTCCGATGCAGCAGGGGCGGACGGCAACCAGTGCTTCAGCTTCTACCCGTTTCTCTGGAGCCGGCAAGGATCGGTGGCGTCGAGTTCGCGCAAGCTGGTACCCGTCTCGGAGCAGTACGCGCTCAACGTCGATCTGGCGGCCAGGCTCGACGGTTCGCAGAGTTGACCGGCCACGAGACACTCTCGCCAGACACCATGCCCACCCACACCACCCGCCCGCTCGCGCCGCAGGACTATGCCGCATGGCGCCCGCTCTGGGACGGCTACAACGCGTTCTATGGCCGCCACGGCGAGACCGCGCTGGCCGAGGAGGTGACGCAGACCACCTGGCGGCGCTTCTTCGATCCCGCCGAGCCGGTGTTCGCGCTGGTGGCCGAACACGAAGGCACGGTGGCGGGCCTGGCGCACTACCTGTTCCATCGCAGCATGACCCGGGTGGAACCGGTGTGCTACCTCAGCGACCTCTTCACCCTCGCGTCGCTTCGTGGACAGGGCGTGGGGCGCGCACTCATCGAGGCCGTCTGCGCCGCCGCCCGGGATGCGGGCGCGTCACGCGTGTACTGGCAGACGCACGAGACCAACGCGGCGGGGCGGATGCTGTACGACAAGGTGGCCAGGCACCATGGCTTCATCGTCTACTCGCGCGAGCTGTAGGCCGCCTCGTCGGGCTTGAAGGCGCCGAGCCGCCTCCCAACTTGGCTCGATGCGGATCAACCTGCACTGGCAGCACCGCCGGCGCATGAAACGGGATTCGACAGCCTTCACCGCGGAGACGCGGAGGGCGCGGAGGGCGCGGAGATCCGCGGAGGAATCCAGGTCTTCTCTGCGGTCCTCTGTGTCCTCCGCGCCTCCGCGGTGAATGAGTTGGGGTTTCACTTCAGTGGTGTGGTCGCGAATGGTGGTGCCACCACCACGGCCGCGCCCTGTCCGGCCTGGTGTAGTCGCACACGCCTTCGGGGAACACCTGCTCGAGCATGGCGACCGCCTGGCCGTTCGGCATCCACGGTGCATAGGTGCCGTCGGCCACCGCCTGCCCCACCGGCTTCAGCGCGCACTGGTAGATGCCGCCTTCGAGCGGCGCGCCAGCCACGGTGCGCGAGGTGCCGTGGATGGGGAAGCGCTGCGTGCACGGGCCCGCGGGCTTGTCGTCGATGACGCCGGCCCAGGCGTCGTTGCCGGCGTAGATGAGCGCGCCGTTCACGTCGAAGCAGCTGTCCACCGCGCGGGCCGGGCGGTTCTGCGCCACGCTCCGGCGCGGGTTGGCGCGGATGTTCGCCATCCACTCGTCCATCACCGCGATGGCATCGACGGTGTTGCTGGCCTTCGGCACGCCGGGCATCGTGTCTGTGAACCAGATGACGAGGTGGTCGCTGGTGCCCATGGCCTGCAGCACCCGTTTGCGCACGGCGAACGACTGGTGCACGTTGTGCATGTCGAGCTCGCGCTCCATGTACTGCCGGTGGTCGATGGTGGGAAGCGGAATGTGGCCGCGGAACACCATGCCCGAGGTGTAGGCAGCGCGCATGGCCAGCGGGTCGCCATGGGTGCGCGGCGCCGGCTGGCCGGGGGCCGGGGCGAGGTTCATGTTGCGCGAGCTCCACGGGTCGAAGTAGCCCGGCTGGGTGAGTGCCCTGGTGATCTCGGCCTGCGAGGTGCCGAAGAAGGGGAAGCCCTCCTGCACCATCTCGCTCGGGTGCTTCCAGCCGCCGACCCTGAAGTTGAGGTCCAGGAACTCCTGCGGCGTGATCCTGCCCTCCTTCATGGAGCGCAGGCCGTACTGCACGCCCACGTTGTCCCAGGTCGGACGCGCGGCGCCGGCGGCGTCCGTGCCGTAGAGGTTGCGCAGGTCGTCGTAGTGGGTCCATCGGATGGCGGCGATGTCCTCCTGCGGCTCGTACAGCTGCTGGTTGGGCGCCTGGCCGTAGTGCGGGTTCATCGCCAGCGGCGTGAGCCCGCGCCAGCCGGGGATGCATTCGGTGGAGCCCACCGCGGTGCCATAGCCCAGCGCCTGCTTCAGCGGCGCGAGCGCGTCGTTCACCTTCGCGAAGCCCTCTTCCGCGTTCATGCCGACGAGCCAGCTGCGGTTCTTGGTGACGCGCCACTTCGGGTTGTGTCGGTCGGTGGCGTCCATGTAGTGCTCGAGCAGCTCGCAGTCGCCCACGTGGATGGTCTGGGTCACCATGTCCGGGTAGGACTGCACCGGCAGCGCCGCGTCCAGGATGCCCGGCTGGTTCTGCGCCAGCACGTACTGCTGGATCGCCCCGCCGGAGCCGCCCAGGCCGTAGGTGTAGAGCGGGCGGCCGTAGCGCTCGATGAACCGCTCCTTGGTCATCATGGCCGTCTCGCCGGCCACCTGCAGGTTGTAGTGGGTGCCGGTGTTGTTGCCGCTCGAATGCACGATGGCCGTGCCGGTGCGCAGGATGTCGGCATTCATGGCGCCGCCGTGCAGCGTGCCCTGGGTGTGGCCCACGGCCACGCCGCCCTGGAACCAGTACTGCAGGCGCCTGTTCCACAGGCCGAGGTCGGGCTGCGCCGGGTTCTCGCCGCGCGGCGCAAGCATCGCGAAGCTGTAGAGGAAGCGGTTGATGCTGCCGCGCTCCTGGCGCACGACGAAGTCGACCGTGCGGCCGTCGGCCAGCGTCACCCGGGCCAGGTCGGCCGGCATGGAGCCGTCGGCGGGCAGCAGCTTCCACTGGTTGGCGGTGCTGCGGTACCAGTAGGTCACGAAGGTGTCGATCGAGCATTGGCGGCTGTAGCCCAGCTTGTTGCCGAGGGCGTCGAACACCGGAAAGCCCGGCGGCGTGAGGCTGTCGACCAGCGGCTGCCGGCCTACCGCCGCCTGCGTGCTGGTGCACACGAAGGGCTGCTGCTGCGGGCCCGAGAACATCGGCCCGGTGATCGGGTGGTTGGTGAGCTTCAGGCGGTCGAGCACCGCGCGGCCTTTCTGCCGCACCTCCAGCCAGTTGTCGCCGTCGCGCAGGCCGGTGATCACGCCTTCGAGGCCGGCCTCGGTCTCGGCCAGCGCCACGCCGAGCCGGCGGCCGTTGAGCCACAGCTCGAGCTTGTCGCGCTGGCCGGGTGCTGCGCGCACCGCCACGCGCGCGTCGCCGCCGGATACGTACTGCGCAGGGCCCGACAGCACCGCCAGCTCGACGCGCCAGCCGTGGGGGTGGCCGCCGCCCGCGGGTTTCTCCGCGCCTGCATCGGCGCCTGCCTGGGTCTCGACACCTGTTTCGGTGCCGCCGCCGCACGCAGCGAGCACCATTGCCGCGGCTGCCGCCGCGAACCTCCACGCTTCCATGGGCCTGTCTCCTCGGGTCGTTGGTGTGCTGCCACCTTAGACCCGCCGGGCCCGCATTGCCAGACCGCCTCGTCCCACGCAATCGCCGCGATAGGCAATCGCAACAGCCGCGCTCCGGCCGCCGGAGTAACTTGCACGCCGGCGGAGGTGCCGCAAGGCACGGGTTTCCTTTCAACCTGAGCACTGCCGGGGTCGACACAGGCAGCGACCGCGGCACAAAGGAAGGAGTGCCCTGCCATGAGAAGAATCCCATGTGGCCGACGCTGGCTGCAGGCATCGCTCGCCGCTGCGCTGCTGGCCGCCGGCGCCCCCGCGCTGCTCGCGCAGACCGAAAGCTTCGACGAACTGGTGAAGCGGCTGCAGCGCGAGAAACCCTCGTTCGCGAAACGCCAGCAGGACCTGCTGGCCCAGCGCTACGACCTGTCGGACCGCCCCGCGCCGGGCGTGGCCATGAGCCGCGGCAAACCGGTGCAGCAGGGCGTGCGAGTGAAGCTGCCGCCGGGCGCGACCTGGCAGCAGCTGGCCGCGATGTCGCCCGATGAAATCAAGCGCCGCAGGCTGTGGCCGCAGGGCTTCCTGCCGCTGCCGCACCCGCACCATGAAGCCGGCGGCATGATCTTTCCGCAGCCGCTCATCGACGAGACGAAACGCCAGACCGCCCGCGACCTGACCCGCTTCGACCTCGATTTCGACCTGCCGCAGCACCTGCTGCCCGAGTTCCCGGCCCCCATCTTCCTGACCACGCGCCCGGACCTCGGTGACGTGTCCAAGGGCCAGCTCGTCACCCTCGACAACTTCCAGGCGCTGTTCAAGGACATCCTCAACCCGAAGCAGCTCGAAGGCCTGCGCCTGCTGGTCACGCCCTTCCCGCAGCAGCAGTTCAACGCCACCGACGACCGCCGCAGCCTGCGGCCGCACCTGGGGGTGGCCTGCTTCGACTGCCATGCCAACGGCCACACCAACGCGGCCACCCACACGGTGGGCGACATCCGGCCCGATGCGCTGCGCCACCGCATCGACACGCCCACCCTGCGCGGCGTGAACGTGCAGCGCCTGTTCGGCTCGCAGCGGGCGCTGAAGACGGTGGAGGACTTCACCGAGTTCGAGCAGCGCGCCGCCTACTTCGACGGCGACCACACCGCCGCGGCGCGCAAGGGCGTCAACGTGCTGGAGCGCGGCAGCCAGGTGCACTTCATGGGCGAGTTCCAGGCGCTGCTGGACTTCCCGCCCGCGCCCAAGCTCGACGTGACCGGCCGGCTCGACCCGGCCAAGGCCACGCCGGCCGAACTGCGCGGCGAGAAGGTGTTCAACGGCAAGGGCCAGTGCTCGAGCTGCCACGCGCCGCCCTACTACACCGACAACCTGATGCACAACCTGCGCACCGAACGCTTCTACGAGGAAGGCATCACCTTCAACGGCCGCAAGGCGATGCAGGACGGCCCGATCAAGACCTTCCCGCTGCGCGGCATCAAGGACTCGCCGCCCTACCTCCACGACGACCGGCTGATGACGCTGGAGGACACGGTCGAGTTCTTCAACCTGGTACTCGGCGTGAAGCTCAACGACCAGGAGAAGCAGGACCTGGTGGCTTTCCTGCGGACCCTGTAGCCGGCGCGGGCGGCGCGGGCCGGCCTCGGTTGGCATAGCTCGCGTTGCCCAGCCCGGTGCCGATGGTGAACACGGCCCAGCGCCGCACGTCCTGCATGAACGGCCACTCGCTCAGGCCCTGCACGACCGCGTCGTTGTGCATCACCACGTGCGGCTTGCGGCCATTGATGCGCAGCCGCTCGCGCAGGCGCTCGGGCAGGTTGAAGCCGGTGCCCTCCCAGTCGCCCGGCAGGTTCTGCGCGCCGCGCTCGATGCGGCCATCGGGCAGCACATGCCCGGGGCAGGCCACGCCCACCCAGGGCACCAGCGCGATGCCGCGGCGCCCGGCGTGCTCGACCAGGGACTGCAGGGTGCCGACGATGCCCTCGACGAGCTCGCGGCGGCGCGTCACGTCGTCTGCATGCCGCCACTTCTCGCGCCTCACCACGCGGGCGCGGGCGAAGCCGGGCGCCAGCTCCGGCCGCGGCAGCACGATGCCGCAGCGCACGTTGGTGCCGCCGATGTCGATGGCCAGCATGGCCGCGCCGTCGTTGAAGATCCGCCGCGGCACGAGGAACAGCGAGCCGATGAGGCCGCCATCGTCCGGCTCGTGGTGCAGGCGCCGCAGGCTCACCTCCGGGTGGCCCTGCTGCTTGAGCAACTGGCCGGCGCGGCGCAGCGCCATGCGGCCCACGCTGCTGCGCACGAAGCCGCCGCCCACCACGATGCGCTGCACGCCCCGCCAGCTGTGCAGCTGCAGGAACTCGCCCGCCACGCGGGCCAGGTTCTGCGCGAACTCTTCGGCCGCCACGCGGATCACCGCGGCCACTTCGGGGTCGCCCGACTCGAGCAGCCGGTCGATGTCGCGCTTGGTGAGCCGGCGCTTGGGCGAATCGGCCAGCGCGTCGCTACCGTTGCGCGCCAGGCGCTTGCGCCACTTCTGCAGCAGCGCGCGAAACGCGGTCTGGCTGGCCAGGTCGCCGATCAGGCCGTCGTTCTCGTCGCGCAGTTCGGTGCTGTAGCTGGCAATCACCACGCCGGGCAGGCACAAGGTGCCATGGCTGGCGCGCTTGACCGGCGACGGCTTGGGGGCGGGTTTCGGCATGGCTGCCACGATGCGCGCCGCGCCATGCCCGCGCCGGCGTGGGGGCAAGGCGGGGTCAATGGCCGAGCCGGTGTGCAAAGAACGCCAGGATCTCGTCGCGTGCCTGCAGCGTGGGGTGCCCCGCCTCGTCCACCAGGTGGGCCGTGACGACGCTGTGCGGCGAGGCGACCACCTTGTCGAAGAAAGGCGGCGTGACCGGGTTGGCCGCGGCGTCGGGCAGCACGCGCGCCGCGAATCGGTCGCCCAAGGCTTGCGCATAGGCCTCAAAGCGCTGCGCCGTGCAGTAGCGGTCGCCGTCGAACCGGTAGGCCAGCACGGTGAGGTCTTCGCGCACCAGGCGATCCCGAACCGCTGCCAGCTCGGCCGGCGCGATCTCCAGCCCGGCGGGATCGTCCAGCGGCAGCGTCGGCTGCGACAGCACCGGCGCCAGCATGGCCGGCTCCAGCATCATCGACAGCGCGAAGTTGCCGGTGAAACACATGCCGATCGCGCCCACCCCCGGCCCGCCGCATTCGCCGTGCGCCAGCCGCGCCAGTGCGCGCAGCCACTGGGTGACCGGGCTCGAGGCATTGGCACCGAAGGCCCGGAACTCCGCGCTCACGCAGGCGCGCCGGAACACCGCGATGCCTTCGTCGACCTGCGGCACGGCGCCGTCGCGGCCGAACAGCGAAGGCATGTAGACGGTGAAGCCGGCATCCCGCACCCAGCGCGCGAAGCGGGCCACCTGCGGGCTGATGCCCGGCATTTCCGTCATCACGATCACGGCCGGCCCGCTGCCGGCCACGTGCACCCGCTTCTCGGTGCCGAGCAGCGAGAAGCGGCGCAGCTCGAAGTCGTCGAGGGGGTCGTCTTCGCGGAGGTTGCGGCCGGACATGGGCGAGCTCCTGGGCAGTGGGGATGATGTGCAGGCAGTCTAGGAAGGGACCGTACTTCGCATCAGTGCCGCAAAAGACTCGTTTCGGGCTGAAACGGACACCTATCATCGACCCATGAGAACCGTCTGGATCCTGGCGCTCGACGGCGTGATGGACTCGAGCCTGGCGATCACGCTCGACCTGCTGCGTGCCGCGCAGGCCGTCGCAGCCCAGGCAAGGACACCGCTGCGGCTCGACTATCGCGTGCTCGCCGCGCGCCAGCGGGTGCAGACCGCGCACGGCCTGACGCTGCGCGCCGACGACACCTTCCGCGCCAGCTGCGAACGCGGCGACGCGCCCGCCTGGGCCATCGTTCCCGCGATGGGCGAATACGGCGAGCGTCTGGCGGCGCACCTGACCCGTCGCGATGCAGTACAGGCGGGCGATCTGCTGCGGCGGCTGCACGCCGGCAGGACGCGCATCGCCGCTTCGTGCGCTTCGGTGTTCCTGCTGGCCGAGGCGGGGCTGCTGGAGCAACGCCGAGCCACCACCACGTGGTGGCTCGCCGGCAGCTTCCGCACGCGCTACCCCGGCGTGCTGCTCGACGAGGGCAGCATGGTGGTGCGCGACGGCACGCTGCTGTCGGCCGGATCGGCCTTCGCCCAGCTCGATCTCATGCTCGCGGTGCTGGGCGATGTGGCGGGCACCCAGGTGGCCGAGCTGTGCGCGCGCTACATGCTGATCGACCGCCGCCCATCCCAGGCGCGCTACATGATGGCCACGCATGCACGGCACCACGACCCGCTGGTGGCCGCGGCCGAGCAGTGGATCGACCGGCACCTGGGCGAGCCGCTGTCGGTGCGGGCGCTGTCGCGGGAGCTGGGCGTGAGCGAGAAGACGCTGGCGCGCAGGGTGCAGGCGGCCACCGGGCAGTCGCCGATCCGGCTGATCCAGCGGCGTCGCCTGATGATGGCCACGCACCTGATCGAGACCACGAAGATGCCGATCGAAGCGGTGGCCGAGCAGGTGGGCTATCGCGACAGCACCACGCTGCGGCGCCTGATGCGGCGCGAACTCGGCGCCAGCCCCTCGAGCCTCAGGTAGGCGGCTACACCAGCGCCGCGAACTCGGTGTCCAGCCGCTCCCGCTTGGGCGGCACCCAGCGCCTGACCCAGGCACCGAACTGCTCGTGGGGCATGGGCTGCGCGATGAAGAAGCCTTGTGCCTCGTCGCAGCGCAGGCCTTCGAGCAGCGTCCAGGCCTTGGCGTTCTCCACGCCCTCGGCCACCACCGACAGGCCCAGGTTGTGCGCCAGGTCCACCGTGGAGCGCACGATCTTGGCGTCGTCGAGGTCACGCTCCATGCTGAGCACGAAGCTCTTGTCGATCTTCAGCTCGTCCACCGGCAGGCGCTTCAGGTAGGCCAGCGACGAATAGCCGGTGCCGAAGTCGTCGATCGACAGCTTCAGGCCCATGCCATGCAGGCGCTCCAGCGTGGCCAGGGCACGCTGCGGGTCGTCCATGATGGCGCTTTCGGTGATCTCCAGGCACAGCATCGACGGGTCCATGCTGTGCTGGCGCAGCGTCTGCTCCAGCTTGGGCGGCAGGTCCTGGTCGAGCAGGTCGCGCGTCGAGAGGTTGATCGACAGCTTGAGCTTGCGGCCCTCGGCATGCAGCTGATGCAGCGCGGCGGCGCCGTGCTCGATCATCCAGCCGGTGAGCACGCGGATGAAACCGGTGCGCTCGGCAAACGGAATGAACGACAGCGGCGCCACCAGGCCGCGCGTGGGATGTTGCCAGCGCACCAGCGCCTCGGCGCCCACCACCTCGCCGGTCTGCAGCGCCACCTTGGGCTGCAGGTACAGGCGCAGCTGCTTGCGGTCCACAGCACGGCGCAGCTCCGACAGCAGCGACAGCGACTCGTCGCTGGTCGAGTCGAGCGCGGGCTCGTACACCACGATGCCGGCCTGGCGCGACTTGGCCGAATACATGGCGATTTCCGCGCGGCTCATCAGCAGGTCGGCCTCGATGCCGTGCGAAGGACAGCTCGCGATGCCGATGCCGGTGCCCAGGTCCACCGTGTGGTCGTCGAGCTTGAGCGGCGTGTCGAACACCCTGAGCACCCTTTCGGCCACCCGTTGCGCCGCCTTGGCGTCGGCCTCGTTGAGCAGCACCGCGAACTCGTCGCCGCCCAGGCGGGCCACCACGTCGGGGCCGCGCTGCGCTTCTTCGGCCAGGCGCAGCGCCACCTGGCACAGCAGGCGGTCGCCGAAGCGGTGACCCAGCACGTCGTTGACGTGCTTGAAGCGGTCGAGGTCGAGCATGAGGACCGAGCAGGGGATGCCGTGGCGGTTGGCGCGCACGATGGCCTCGCGCAGGTCGGCGCGGAACTGTTCGCGGTTGGGCAGGTGCGTCAGCGTGTCGCGGAAGGCGAGGCGGCGGATCTCGCCTTCGCGTTCGCGCACGGCCAGGCGCATGTGCTCGAAGGCCTGGGCCAGCTCGCCGATCTCGTCGGCCGACCTCACCTCGACCGCCGGTTCGTAGTCGCCCTTGCCGAGCCGCCGCGCCGAGCGGGTGAGCGCTGACAGCGGCGTGGTGATGCGGCGCGCCGCCAGCACGCTCCCGAGCGCGAACAGCAGCATGCCGGCCAGCGAAAGCGCCAGCAGCATCCATTGCAGGCGGCGATAGGGCGCCACCGCATCGCCGACCGAACGCAGCAGCAGCACGCTCTTCTGCTGCGCACCGTTGTCGGACAGGGCCACCAGGCGGCCGTCGAAGGCTTCGTGGCCGAGCGGCACCGGCTCCGGCAGGGCGCCGCCGGCGGGCAGCGCGGGCGCCGCATCGCTGAGGAGCCGGCGTTGCAGGGCATCGGCCTGCGCGGCGTCGAGGCTGTGCCGCACCACCTGCCAGCGGCTCGCGTGCCGGCCGTCCACCGCACGCACCAGCAGGACCACGTGCAGCCGCAGCAGCGAGTGCATCTCCTGCGCGTCCTGCACGTCCGGCAGCTCATGGCCTTCGCGCGAGCGTGTTGCGTCCGGCGCCAGCAGGCGCAGGAGCAGGCGCTCACCCGCGGCCAGCTCCTGGCGCGTGCCGGCGCGGGCATTGCTCTCGATGCTGCCGCCGACGACCGCGAAGCTCACGAGCTGCACCAGCAGCTGCAGCCCGAGGAACAGGGCGACGAAACGGAACTGGAGCCGCTGCGATGGCAGGCGCCAGAACGCCGGGCCCGCCGGGGCCCGGCCGTCCTTGTCTTGCTTGCCGCTGCTGTTGTTGTTCATCGCCCATCCCACCACACCGCGTGAAGGAAACCGTGCCGGTGCCTGTCGATCCAGACGCGGCACGAGACCCGGTCACCGGTTTTCGGCCGCCGGGGGGCAGAGATGAAGCGTTGCGCGCGTGACCTGCAGCACGTTCAGCTGCGGTGGTGAGCGGCGCGGCTGTCGGTGGGCGCCTGCTCACGTTGGTGCAGGCCGTAGTCGCGCTGCACCTCGGCCACCCGCAGGCGGTAGTCGGCGAACAGGCCGCCGCGGCCGGCCTCTTGCGCCTGGCGATGCAGCGCGAGGTTGCGCCACTGCTGCACGGCGGCCTCGTCGCGCCAGAACGACAGCGACAGCAGCTTGCCCGGCTCGCCGAGGCTTTCGAATCGCTCCACGGAGATGAAGCCATCGATGCGCTGCAACTCGTCGCGCAGTCGGGCGGCCCATTGGAAGTAGGCGTCGCGGCCCTCGGCGGTGGGCCGGACTTCGAAGATGACGGCGATCATGATGAGGCGTTCTCCTGTGCCGGTGAAAAGCGGGCGATGCGCGCGTTGGGCAGGGCAAGCCAGCGCCGCGCGGGGCCGAGGGCGCGCGGCTCGAGCCCGGCGTCCAGCAGCCCTTGCAGGGCTGCGGCTGCCAGGCTGCGGGCGAGCGCGGCGCCCGGGCAGGCATGGCCGCCCAGCCCGAAGGTGAACGACACCGGCGCGGCGCGCTCCCGGTCGAAACGTTCGGGCGACGGATTCACCGCAGGGTCGTGGTTGGCCGCGGCCAGCAGCACCAGCACCGCATCGCCGGCGCGCAGCGTGCGCCCCAGCACCTGCGCCTCGCCGGCGAGCCAGCGCCGCGTGTTCTGGATCGGCGCGTCGAAGCGCAGCACCTCGTCCAGCAGCGGCAGCAGGGGCACCGAACCGCGCCGGACGGCCTCTCCCAGCCCAGCATCGCGAGCCAGCCGGTGCAGCGTGTTGGCGACGAGGCCGGCGGTGGCGTCCTGTGTCTGCACCAGCAGGCTCAGCGAGTTGGCCGACAGGCCGGCGGCGTCGATACCGGCACTGCGTGCCGCGTCGGCCAGCAGCATCGACAGCGGCGTGGCCTGCGCCTGCTGCCAGCGTTGCTGCAACGCGCGGGCGGCCGCATCGCCTTGCTCGCGCCGGGGGGTGTCCGCACGGGGCGAGATGGCAGCCACCACGGCGCGCACCTCCTGCGCCACGGCATCGGCCGGCGCGAGCCCGAGCAGTTGCGCCATCGCCTGGACCGGCCAGCCGAGCACGAAGGCGTCGAGCGCGGCCGGGCCTTCGAGCGCCAGCCGGCAAGCCTCGCCCGCAGGCTGGCAGCGCGGCGGCGGCAACGCGCCGAGCGCGCCCTGCAGCATGGGCTTCACCGCCGCATGCGGGCCGCCGTCGTTCATGCGCGCCCAGCGGCCGAACATGGCCCCCACCGCCGTTCCGGCCAGCGGCGCCGGCACCGGCTCCTGCCGCGGCCGCACGAGCGCCGCCGGGTGGCAAAGCATCGCACGCACCGCTTCGGCGCTGGCGGCCACCCACAGGCCCAGCTCGGCATCGAAAGCCAGCGGCTCGCGTGCCACGCGCTCGCGATACCAGGGGTAGGGGTCGGGATGCACCACCGCATCGAGTGCGTGGCGAGGCGCAGGGAGGTGTCGTGTGTCGTCCATGGCTCGCAGCATGCACGCACCAGCGCCGCGACACTTCGGCCCAGCCCGAAGTGTGGGCGCCGGCGTGACCCAGAATGGGCGCCATGACCGACCCCGACACCCGTCTTGCGCAGCTGGCGGCGGCCGTGGCTGAGCCGGCCCGTGCACGCATGCTGTGCGCCCTGCTCGATGGCCGCGCCCGCACCGCCACCGAACTGGCCACCGCGGCGGAGATCGCGGCCTCCACCGCCAGCGCCCACATCGCGCGGCTCGAAACCAGCGGCCTCGTCCATGTGGTGCGCCAGGGCAAGCACCGCTACGCGCGGCTGGCCGGCCCGGCCGTGGCGCAGGCGCTCGAATCGCTGCTGGTGGTGGCCGGCGTGCCACGCGCCGCCGGCTTCAGGCCCAGCACGCCGCAGGCCCTGCGCCATGCACGCAGCTGCTACGACCACGCCGCCGGCGAGCTGGGGGTGGCGCTGCACGACCGGCTGCTGGCGCTGCGCTGGCTCCGGGGCGAGCGCGACGAGGGCGACTACGAACTCACACCGGCGGGCAGCGCCGCCCTCGAGGCTCTGGGACTCGACATGGCCGGCCTGTCGCGCACCCGCCGGCGCCTGGCCTGCGCCTGCCTCGACTGGAGCGAGCGGCGCGCCCACCTGGGCGGCGCCTTGGGCGCGGCCCTGCTCGACCTGCTGCTCGAGCGGCGCTGGCTGCAGCGCGACCTGGACAGCCGCGCCCTGCGGCTCACGCCGGCAGGCAGGCGGTTGCTGCGGGAGCGGCTGGGGGTGGAACTGGGTGCGCCGTGACGACGGCGCTCAAGCGCTCAGGCGCCCAGCACGAGCCTGAGCCCGCCACCGCTGCGCGCGCCGGCATTGGCGGCAGTCTGCTCGGCGAGCATCAGCGCCAGGCGCTTGAGGCCTTCCCACGGGTCGACCGGCCAGGCCGGATGCCTGAGGCCTTTGACGAGGCCGTCGCACACCTGCGCGGCATCGACCAGATGGGCGAGCGTCGATTCGTTCAGCAGCGGCACCACCCGTTCGAACAGCCGCTCCTTGACGCCCCACACGCGGCTTTCGCGCAGCGCCATCGGCAGCGGCCTGCCGGCGGCGACCGCGTCCTTCACCCGCTTGAGGGCACGGATGTCCTCGGCCAGCGTCCAGTGCACCAGCACCGCGGCCTCGCCTTCGGACTGCAGGCCGTCGAGCATGCGCAACACGCGCGACACCTGGCCGGCGAGCACCGCTTCGCTGAGCTTGAAGACGTCGTAGCGCGCCACGTTCAGGACCGCGGCCTCGACGTCCTCGAAGCCGAGTTCGCCCTGCGGGTACAGCAGGCCGAGCTTGGTGATCTCCTGGTGGGCGGCCAGCAGGTTGCCTTCGACCCGGTCGGCAAAGAAAGCCAGCGTACGCTGGCCTTCCTCGCCTTCGCGCACGCGCTGGCCCTGGGCGGCCAGGCGCTGCGCGATCCATTGCGGCAGCGCGCGGCGTTCGATCGCGTCGAGCTTGATCGTGACGCCGGCACCGTCGAGCGCGGTGAACCAGGCGCTGGAGAGCTGGGTTCGGTCGAGCCGCGGCAGGGTGACCAGCGTGACGACGTCGTCGCTGAGGCTGTCGCAGTAGCGCTGGATCGCCTCGGAGCCGTCCTTGCCCGGCTTGCCTGAAGGAATGCGGATCTCGATGACCTGCTTGTCGGCGAACAGGCTCATCGCCTGCGAAGCGCCCAGCAGGCTACTCCAGTCGAAATGCGCGCCGGCCACGGTGTGCACCTGGCGCTCGGTGTGGCCGGCCGCACGCGCCGCGGCGCGGATCGCGTCGGCGGCTTCCTGTGCCAGCAGCGGCTCGTCGCCGTGGAGCGTGTAGAGAGGGCGCAGGCCCTGCTTCAGGTGGGCGGCGAGTTGTTCGGCACGCAGCTGCATCGAGCGCCCGGACTCAGAGCCTGACGGCGGCCAGGCGCCGCATGACCTGCGCCACCACGTCGCTTTGCATCGAGCGGTAGAGCATCTCGGACTCCTGCTCCTTGGCCAGCGCGCTGGTTTCGCTGTAGCTCATGTCGCGGCTGAGCAGCAGCTCGGTGGGCCCGATGAGTTCGCGGCCGGATGGAGCGGTGAGCTGGAACCTGAAGCGCAGGCGCAAGGTCAGTTCGCGCACCTGGCCCGCGGCGGTCTGCGCGGCGATGACCTGTTCGCGCTTGTCGCCCAGGGACTCGAGCACCGCCTCGGCCTGCGGCGTGGTCTCGACCACCTGCGTGCCGCCGGACTGCAGCGTGCGCCGAAGCTCGTCGGCCAGGGGCGAGCGCTTCTCGAAGCCCTTGAGCATGACGCGCTTGAGCTGCAGCTCGGGCGGGCGGCGCAGCTCGAAGCCGCAGCCCGCGAGCAGAACGGCGGTTGCGGTGGTCAGCCAGGCACGACGGCGGTGGGTCATCAAACCACCACGTTGACCAGGCGCCCCGGCACGACGATCACTTTCCTGGCGGGCTTGCCTTCGCTGAACTTCGCGAACTCCTCGGTGGCCAGTGCAGCCGCCTCGATGGCCGCCTTGTCGGCCGAGGCCGGCACCCGGATGGCGCCGCGCAGCTTGCCGTTGACCTGCAGCATCAGCTCGAGCTCGTCCTGCACCAGCGCGGCTTCGTCCACCTGGGGCCAATGGGCGTCCAGCAGGTCGCCCAGGCGCGCGGCATAGCCGAGCTGGGCCCACAGGCCATGGGTGATGTGCGGGCAGGCCGGGTAGAGCACGCGCAGCAGCACCGAAAACGCCTCGCGCAGCGCGGCGTTCGAGCCGGCGCTGTTGTCGCCCTTGTAGCCCTCGAGCGCGTTGAGCAGCTTCATCGCGCCGGAGACCACGGTGTTGTATTGCATGCGCTCGTAGTCGTAGCTCACCTGCCTGAGCACGCTGTGCACCTCGAAGCGCAGGGCTTTCGCGTCCGCGTTGAGTCCGCTGCCCACGTCCTGGGCGGACTTGATGGCCTCGGCGTGCTTCTGCCCGAAGCCCCAGACGCGGCGCAGGAAGCGATGCGCCCCCTCGACGCCCGAGTCGCTCCACTCCAGTGTCTGCTCCGGCGGGGAGGCGAACATCACGAACAGGCGTGCCGTGTCGGCGCCGTACTGGTCGATCAGGTCCTGCGGGTCGACGCCGTTGTTCTTCGACTTCGACATCGTGGTCATCTCGTGCTCGAGCGGCGTGCCGTCGGCCTTCAGGCGCGCACCGGTGATCTGGCCCTGCTCGTTGGTGACGACGTCGACCTCGTGTTCCCAGTAGTAGTGCTTGCCGCCGCCTTCGGGCTTGTGGAAGAAGGCATCCTTCAGGACCATGCCCTGGGTGAGCAGGCGGGTGAACGGCTCGTCCACCTTCACCAGGCCCAGGTCGCGCATCACCTTGGTCCAGAAGCGGGCGTACAGCAGGTGCAGGATGGCGTGCTCGATGCCGCCGATGTACTGGTCCATCGGCATCCAGTACTGCGTGCCGGCCCCCACCATGGCGCGGTCGTTGCGCGCGTCGCAGTAGCGCATGAAGTACCACGACGAATCGACGAAGGTGTCCATCGTGTCGGTCTCGCGCCGCGCGGGCTTGCCGCAGCGGGGGCAATCGACCTTCAGGAAGGCTTCGCACTTGTTGAGCGGGTTGCCGGAGCCGTCGGGAATGAGGTCTTCGGGCAGCACCACCGGCAGGTCCTTCTCGGGCACCGGCACCGAGCCGCAGCTGTCGCAGTGGATGATGGGGATGGGCGTGCCCCAGTAGCGCTGGCGGCTGATGCCCCAGTCGCGCAGGCGCCAGGTGGTCTTTTTCTCGCCCAGCCCCTTGTCGGCGAGCGACGAGGCGATGGCATCGACCGCCGCCTGGTACGACAGGCCGCTGTAGTTGCCGGAGTTGATGGTCACGCCGCGCTGCTTGTCGGCATACCACTCCTGCCAGCGCTCGGTGGTGTAGTGCTCGCCGTCCACCGTGACCACCTGCAGGATGGGCAGGTGGTACTTCTTGGCGAAGGCGAAGTCGCGCTCGTCATGCGCGGGCACGCCCATCACGGCGCCGTCGCCGTAGCTCATGAGCACGTAGTTGCCGACCCACACCTCGACCTTCTCGCCGGTGAGCGGGTGCGTCACGTACAGGCCGGTGGGCAGGCCTTCCTTTTCCTTGGTGGCGAGCTCGGCCTCGGTGGTGCCGCCCTGCTTGCAGGCCTCGATGAAGGCGGCGAGCTCGGGGTTGCCCCGCGCCGCATGGGCGGCCAGCGGATGCTCGGGCGCCACCGCGCAGAAGCTCACGCCCATGATGGTGTCGGCACGGGTGGTGAAGACGTACAGCCTGCCGTCCTGGATGAGCTTGCCGTCGGCGCCCTGGATGTCGTGGGTGAAGGCGAAGCGCACGCCTTCGCTCCTGCCGATCCAGTTTTCCTGCATCAGCCGCACGCGCTCGGGCCAGCCGGGCAGCTTGTGCTGCACGTGGTCGAGCAGTTCTTCGGCGTACCGGGTGATGTTGAGGTAGTAGCCCGGGATCTCGCGCTTTTCGACCACGGCGCCCGAGCGCCAGCCGCGCCCGTCGATCACCTGCTCGTTGGCCAGCACGGTCTGGTCGACCGGGTCCCAGTTGACCACCTGGGTGCGGCGCTCGGCGATGCCGGCCTCGAGCATGCGCAGGAACAGCCACTGGTTCCAGTGGTAGTAGTCGGGCGAGCAGGTGGCGACCTCGCGGCTCCAGTCGATGGCCAGGCCCATCGCCAGCATCTGCTTCTTCATGTAGGCGATGTTGTCGTAGGTCCACCTGGCCGGCGGCACCTTGTTCTTCATCGCCGCGTTCTCGGCCGGCAGGCCGAAGGCGTCCCAGCCCATGGGCATGAGCACGTTGTAGCCCTTCATGCGCAGCTGCCGGGTCAACATGTCGTTGATGGTGTAGTTGCGCACGTGGCCCATGTGCAGCTTGCCGCTGGGGTAGGGCAGCATCGAGCAGGCGTAGAACTTGGGGCGGCTCGCGTCTTCGACCACACGGTAGGCGTCCTTGGCCTGCCAGTGCGCCTGGGCTTGTGCTTCGACCGCGCGATGGTCGTACTGGGTGTTTGAAGTGCTCATGCGGGTGGGCCGGCGCGCGGAAGGCTGCGCCTCAAGGGATCGGGCGATTATAGGAAGCGACCCCGTGCGGACGCGCGCGTTCAGCGGGTCGCGGGGGCAGGTTCGGCCACGAAGGCGATGCGGTTGAGCCCGGCCTTCTGCAGGCGGCCGATCAGTTCGGCCACGCGACCATAGGGCACGCTGCGATCGGCACGCAGCTGCACCTCGATGTCGGGCGTGCGCCTTGCCGCTTCGGCCACACGGGCATCGAATGCCGAGTCATCGAGCTTTTCGTCGGCCAGGTAGAGCGCGCCGTCGGGGGTGAGCGCCACCGCCAGCGACTCGGGGGAGGCGCCGCCCGCCTGCGCGGCATCGCTTTTCGGCAGGTCGAGCTTCAGGCTCGACGTCATGAGCGGCGCGGTGATCATGAAGATCACCAGCAGCACCAGCATCACGTCGATCAGCGGCGTCATGTTGATGTCGCTCATCGGCTGCGGGCCGGGCGTGCGTTCGAGGCGGCCGAAGGCCACGGTGCTGCTCCGCCTTATTCGGCGCGCGGCGCCGCGCCGTGGGTGTCGAGCACCATTTCGCGCAGGTCGTGCGCAAAGCCTTCGAGCTCGGCTTCGCAGGCGCCCACCCACTTGCCGAACAGGTTGTAGGCCAGCACGGCCGGTATGGCCACCGCGAGGCCGGCGGCGGTCATGATGAGCGCCTCGCCCACCGGGCCGGACACCTTGTCGATGGACATGCTGCCGCTGGCCGAGATGCCCACCAGTGCGTGATAGATGCCCCACACGGTGCCGAAGAGGCCGATGAAGGGCGCGGTCGAGCCGATGGAGGCCAGCAGCACCTGGCCGAACTGCAGGTGGTGCAGCACCGCATGCAGCGCGTCACGCAGGCGGCGGGTGAGCTGCGAGGCGAGCTGGCCCGAGGCTTCGAGCGTGCGGGGCGTGGCCGTCTGCGTGGCCGCTTCCAGCAGCGGCGCGACGATGCGCTCGCGATCGAAGGCCGCCAGCTGGGTGCGGCCGGTGTCGAGGTCCGGGGCGGCCCAGAAGGCCGGCACGGCGCGGGCGATGTCCTTGCGGGCACGACGCAGCAGCCAGGCCTTCCAGAAGATCACCACCCAGGCGCTCACCGACATGGCCAGCAGCAGCAGCGCCACCGCCTGCGTGATGGCGTCGCCCTCGGACCAGAACTTGCCCAGGCCGGCCATGTCGCGTCAGGCCAGGCCCAGCACGTCGTCCATGCCGAACAGGCCCGTGGACTGCCCGGCCAGGAAACGCACCGCGCGCAGGCTGCCCTGCGCGAAGGTGGCGCGGCTCGACGCCTTGTGCGAGATCTCGATGCGTTCGCCGATGCCGGCGAACAGCACGGTGTGGTCGCCCACCACGTCGCCGCCGCGAATGGTGGCAAAGCCGATGGTGGACGGGTCGCGCTCGCCGGTGACGCCTTCGCGGCCGTAGACCGCGCAGGCCTTGAGATCGCGGCCGATGGCCTCGGCCACCACCTCGCCCATCTTCAGCGCGGTGCCGCTGGGCGCGTCGACCTTGTGGCGATGGTGCGCCTCGATGATCTCGATGTCGTAGCCCTCGGCCAGCGCCCGGGCGGCCTGTTGCAGCAGCTTGAGCACCACGTTGACGCCCACGCTCATGTTGGGCGCCATCATGACGGCGGTGTCCTTCGCGGCCTCGGCAATCTGTGCCTTCTGCGCGTCGGAAAAGCCGGTCGTGCCGATGACGACCTTCACGCCCAGCTCACGGCACACCGCCAGGTGCGCCAGCGTGCCCTCCGGGCGGGTGAAGTCGATGAGGAACTGCGAGTTCGCGAGACCCGTCCGCAGGTCGCTCGCGATGGCCACGCCGCTCGTCTTGCCGAGGAACGCCATCGCGTCCTGCCCGAGCGCGGGGCTGCCCGCGATGTCGAGGGCGCCTGCCAGCTGGCAGTCGGGCGCGGCCGCGACGGCCTCGATCAGCATGTGGCCCATGCGGCCGGAGGCGCCGGCCACCGCGATACGCAAAGGCTGGCTCACTTGGTGCGCTCCAGCGGCGGATAGCTGCGCGCCGGCCCTTGCGGGGCTGCATCGGCCAGCGCAGCCTCGGGCTTGGGCGGGACCGGCAGGGCCTTGATCTGTTCTTCGGTCAGCTCCAGCACGGGCACCCGGCCGGTCTTGGCCACGTCGATGGCGTTGACGAACTCGCGCTCGGAAGGCAGTTCGGCGGCTTCGAACTTGCTGACCTTGTCGTCCTGGAACAGCACCATCACGTTGCGCTGCTGCGGCTCTGCCCCGCGGCGGCGGATGGTGAACACGTAGTCCCAACGATCGGCGTGGAAGATGTCGGCCAGCAGCGGCGAGCCGAGGAGATCGCGCACCTGCGAGCGGCTCATCCCCGGCTTGATGAGGGCCGCTTGCTCCTTGGTGACCACGTTGCCCTGCACCACCTCGACGCGGTAAGGCGTGATGACGCCGAGGAAGTTGTCCGAAGACTGCAGCGAACTGCACGCTCCGAGCGACAGGGGAAGAAGCGCCGCCAGCAGCGGCCGCAGGAGAGAGTGCGTCATGAGCGGAGGATTGGGCGGCGGAGCGGCCCAACTCGATATGATGGAAAGATTCTAGCGGGGGCACCTGCCGCCCCCGTTCCTGGAAGGCTCAGGTGGAATCCCCATGTCAAATGCTGAAGACCTCAAGAGCAGCGGCCTCAAGGCCACGCTGCCGCGCATCAAGATCCTGGAAGTCTTCCAGCGCTCCAGCGTGCGCCACCTCACCGCCGAAGACGTGTTCAAGGCCCTGCTGACCGAGGGCTCCGACATCGGGCTGGCCACTGTCTACCGCGTGCTGATGCAATTCGAGCAGGCCGGCATCCTGTCGCGCAACCATTTCGAATCCGGCAAGGCCGTCTTCGAACTCAACGAGGGCAAGCACCACGACCACCTGGTGTGCGTGGTGTGCGGCCGCGTCGAGGAGTTCTACGACCCGGAGATCGAGCGGCGGCAGCAGGAGATCGCGAAGGAACGCGGCTACGACCTGCAGGACCACTCGCTGGCGCTCTACGTGGTGTGCCGGCGCGAAGGCTGCAAGGGGAAGGCGTAGCGAGTGCCCGGGTGATCGTGGAGGTCATCTTCCCGGGCCGCCGCGCCGGGCCGCTCCCAAGCAAGGCCCGCCCCCTCCCGGAGGGGCGACCGGCGTATCGCCGGTCGGGGTGCCGTCATTTCTCCCCTTGCTCCATCGCCTTGCGGTGGCGCTCGATGAACTCCTTGTAGGTGTCGATGCCGCGCAGTTGCAGCACGGTGTTGCGCACGGCGGCCTCCACCAGCACGGCGAGGTTGCGGCCGGCGTCCACCGCGATGACGGCCTTGCGCACCTTCACGCCCAGCACTTCCTCGTACAGCGGCTCATAGGGCAGCCGTTCGAACTCGCGCTCCATCGTTTCCTTGCGCACCAGGTGCACGATCAGCCGCAGCCGCATCTTCCGCCGCACCGCCGTCTCGCCGAAGATGGCCTTGATGTCGAGCAGGCCGATGCCGCGCACCTCGAGCAGGTTGATGAGCAGCGGCGGGCAGCGGCCCTCGATCGACGTCTGCGACACGCGGTAGAGGTCCACGGCGTCGTCGGCCACCAGGCCGTGCCCGCGTGAAATCAGCTCGAGCCCGAGTTCGCTCTTGCCCAGGCCCGACTCGCCCGTGAGCAGCACGCCCACGCCGAGGATGTCCATGAACACGCCATGGCGGGTGAGCCGCTCGGCGAAGTGCTGCGCGAGGTGGCTGCGCATCACGTCGATCACGTGGCCGGCCGACTCCTGCGTGACGAACAGCGGGATTTCCGCTCGGCCGCAGATGGCCACCAGCTTTTCAGGCGGCGTCTGGCCGTCGGCCACCACGATCACCGGCGGCTCCAGCGTCACGATGCGTGAAATCCGCCTTTCCTGGTCCTCGACCACCGCGTCGGAGAGGTAGCGCACCTCGCGGCGGCCGACGATCTGGACCCGGTAGGGATGGATGTAGTTGAGATAGCCGACCAGGTCGGCGGCCGACTGGGCGTCGCGCACGGCCACTTCGTCGAAGCGGCGCTCGGGGTGAGCGTGGCCGGCGATCCATTCCCACCGCAGCGAATCGCGATGGGCCTCGAAAAGCGCCTCGGCGCTGATGACGGTGGGCTTCATGGGGCCGGTTTTTACCAGCCTGGCCGCTGGTTCAGGCCACCGACTTGAGCGGCTCCCAGTTCGAGATCAACTCGTGGACCTTGGCAGCTTCGGGTTCGGACTTCAGGCGCTCGCGCAATTCGCGGTCGCTCAGCAGTTCGGCGATCTCGGAGAGGATTTCCAGGTGGCGCTGCGTGGCGGCCTCCGGCACGAGCAGGAAGATCAGCAGCGACACCGGCTCGTCGTCGGGCGCGTCGAACGGGATGGCAGCCTGCACGCGCAACACGGCGGCCAGCGGGTTTTTCAGGCCCTTGATGCGGCCGTGCGGGATGGCCACGCCATGGCCGAGGCCGGTGGAGCCCAGGCGCTCGCGCGCAAACAGGTTGTCCGTGACGGTGGCACGCGCAATGGCGTGCTGGTTCTCGAACATCAGCCCGGCGTGCTCGAACGCGCGCTTTTTGCTGGTGGCATCCACATCCACCAGCACATTGGCGACAGGCAGGATGGCGGCAAGACGGTTCATTAGCTCAAAGCGTCGGTTTCGGCCGGGCAGGACCTTGGCGGACGCACTTCCAAATGAAGCGGCGGATTATAGGAATCGCCCCCTGAACCAGAAGCGTATACCCAACGCCGATCGAACAATTGTGCACATCCTGCTGCAACGCAACAAGATGTGCTGAATGCCGCAAACATGGGGGCGGCCAAAGCAAAAAGCGGCCCTGTGGGGCCGCTCTCGACGGTGGCTTGGGTGGCAAGCCGGGGATCACGGCGCCTCGGTTGCCCCGTTGCGCTTGGGCGAATCGTGGTGGTGATCGTGCAGGCGGTCCTTGTGGCGACAGACCTGACGGTCGAGCTTGTCCATGAGCTGATCGATGGCTGCGTAGAGGTCCTCGTGGGATTGTTCGACGAAGATGTCACGACCCTTGACGTGCAGATTCACCTCGGCTTTCTGGCGGCGTTCCTTTTCCTTCTGCTTCTCGACGGTGAGCAGCACGTTAATGTCCACCACCTGGTCGAAATGACGTGTCACCCGGTCCAGCTTCGTTAGCACGTACTCGCGCAGAGCCGGCGTCACTTCAAGGTGGTGTCCACTGATCGTCAGATTCATAAGACCTCCTTTCGAGAGGGGTTACGGCAAAGTCCTGATGCAGGAGTGCAACGCCCACGTGCGGAGCCCTCCTCGCAAAACCAGTTTGCGCCTCGACCGGGCCCATGACAAGCCGATGACAGCCATCGGACTGTGGCGCGTGGAAAAGGCCCCCGCGGCTGGGAAATCGGTTCACAATCCGCGAGGCGATGAAAGGGCTCCGGCCATTGGCTCGGAGCCCTTTCCTTTTCTTGTTTGCCGCGCCTCGCCTTTGCTTGCGACCCATGCGTTCGACTTGCTGCATCGCAAGGCCGGATGACATAATTTTTCGTTTTCGTCAGCGGAGCATCACTTGGACAGCAGTCACCCTCGGTGACCGTCCACTCCAACCACAGGGTCTGCGTTAGCAGGTGCTGAGGTCTGGGGTGAGGCGGTACCAGTTCCCCGACCCCAGTTCCTCGCCAGGCCAAGTCACGGCGTGCCGCCGTGATGTTTGTTGGAGCCTCCATGTTGAATGTGTTCACGCTGGCCAGCGGCCGGCTGTTTCAAGAAGAAATCGAAAGCGCCGAGGCCCTGGCGCATGTGAAGCCGGTCTGGGTCGATCTGGAAGCGCCCACTCCCGAAGAAAAGGGCTGGCTCGCCGGCCGCTTCGGCCTGGCGATCCCGGACAACATCGTCGACGACGACCTCGAGGAGTCGGCCCGCTTCTACGAAGAAGACAGCGGCGAGCTGCACATCCGCACCGACTTCCTGATCGACGACGAGGAGCGCGGCTCCCGCAACGTGCGGGTGGCCTTCATCCTGCACAACAACGTGCTGTTCTCGATCCACACCGAGGATCTGCCGGTGTTCCGGCTGCTGCGCATGCGCGCACGCCGCATTCCCGCACTGATCGAGGACGCAAAGGACGTGCTGCTCAAGCTCTACGACGCCGACGCCGAGTACTCGGCCGACTCGCTCGAGGGCATCTACGACGCGCTGGAGATGGTGTCGGCACGCGTGCTGAAGGAAGAGGTCAACGACCAGGCCGCCGGCGAAGCGCTGGCCGCCATCGCCCGCCAGGAAGACTTGAACGGCCGCATCCGCCGCAACGTCATGGACACGCGCCGCGCGGTCAGCTTCATGATGCGTTCGCGGCTGCTCAACGCGGAGCAGTTCGAGGAGGCGCGCCAGATCCTGCGCGACATCGACTCGCTCGATTCGCACACGGCGTTCTTGTTCGACAAGATCAACTTCCTGATGGACGCGGTGGTCGGCTTCATCAACATCAACCAGAACAAGATCATCAAGATCTTCTCGGTGGCCAGCGTCGCCCTGCTGCCGCCTACGCTGATCGCCAGCATCTACGGCATGAACTTCAAGGCCATGCCGGAGCTGGACTGGTCGCTCGGCTACCCCTTCGCGCTGGCGCTGATGCTGGCTTCGGTGGCCGCACCCTTCATCTATTTCCGTCGCAAGGGCTGGCTCAAGTAGCGTCGAGCACGCGCCCGGCCAGGGCACGGCCGCTCGACCAGGCCCGCTCGACACCGCCCATGCCGGCCGTGCCGGACCAGGCGTCGCCGCAGGAACCCAGTCGCAGCGCCGGGTTCCAGCCGCAGGCATCGGCCAAGGGCTGCGGCACACGCGCCTGGCGCCACAGATGTGCCGCGGCGAACGCAGGCCTGGCCAGGCGCCGGCCGGCCGCCTTGCCGAACGCATCGAGCAGGTGCCGCATCACCCGCTCGGGCGGCACGTCGAGGTTGTTGGCGCTCCAGTAGGACGTGGCCTGCAACACCCACCGGCTCGCACAGCCCGCGACACGGGCGCTGCCGGGGTGGCCTTCCTGCTGGCGGACGTGCTGCAGCAGGGCGTCCGAAGCGATCGCCGCCGCCTCCAGGCCCAGCGGCGCGGCCCAGGCCGCCACGACGCTCCAGCAGGGTTCGCTGCGCACGCAGCGCAAGGCGGCCGCCAGTTCACCGGCGACTTGCAGCAGCACGGCAGCCGGCTCGGGCGGCGCCGCCACGACCACCGCATCGAAAGGGCCCTCGCAGGCCCGCCCGGCGTGGAAGCGCAGGCTCCAGCGACCACTGCCCGCGGGTTCGATGGCGGCCACCTCATGCCCGAGCACAAGCCCTGCAGCCAACCCGCTCACCTGTCCTTCGAAGGCCTCGGCGCACCCGTCGAACCCGGCCGCCCCGTGATGGAACACACCCGCAGGCGTGTGCAGGGTCGCGCAACGCCCGCCCGGCCACCCGGCCTGGTCGAACACCTGAACCTCCATGCCCGCAGACTGGAGGTGCGATGCGCAGGCCACGCCGGCCACGCCCGCGCCGACCACGGCCACACGGCGCGCCGTCATGCGTTCACGCGCCGCTTCAGCCAGCGCATCAGGGTGCCGAGCAGCGGCAGCTTCTCATACAGCTCTTCGGCCGCGTCCCAGTAGTCGCGATGCATGGCCACGCGGCCGTCGGCCGCAAACCGCAGGTGGGTGCTGCCGCGCACGACCTGCCCGTGCCCTGAGCGGCCCCTGAAACGAAACAGGAAGTCCCAGGTGAGAAAGCACTCGTCCGCCTCGGCCACCGCCGTCCTGACGACGAATCGCGGTTCGTGGACCTGCACGAACATGTGGTCGAACACGCGCTGCACGGCCGGCAAGCCGCGCACGTCGTTGAAGGGATCCTTGAACGTCGCGTCGTCGCTGTAGTGATCCCCCAGGCGGGCCACGTCGGCGCGCTGCAGCGACTCGAACAGGCGAACCACCCGCGCGACACGCGGGTCGGGGTGTTGGGCGGGAGCTGGGGTCGGCATCGGGTGAAGTATCCCGCCTCCGTCACAGCCCGGTCGCGCGCCGCACGGCCGAGAAGTACCAGCCATGGCCCATGTGCTGCAGCACCTTGAGCCACCAGGTGAAGCGCCGCGGGAAGTGGATCTCGAAGCGCCCCGCTTCCCAGCCGGCCACGATCTCGGCGGCGGCCTGTTCGGGCGTCAGCAGGGCCGGCATTCTGAAGCGGTTCTGCGCCGTGAGCGGCGTCTCGACGAAACCCGGGTTGATGACGGACACGCCGAGCCCCAGCGGCGCGAGGTCGAGGTACAGCGTTTCCGCCAGATTGATGAGCGCGGCCTTGGTGGGTCCGTAGGCCAACCCGTTCGGCAGCCCGCGGTAGCCGGCCACGCTGCCCATCAGGCTCAGGTGTCCGCGGCCGGCTCGCTGCATGGCCGGAAGCACCGCATCGAGCATGTGCAGTGCACCGACGTAGTTGACCTGCTGATGGCGCAGCATCTCGGCGAGATCGAACGCCGTGGCCCGTTGTGCCGCGTAGTGGCCCGCGCAGTACATCGCAAGGTCGATGCCGCCGAAACGCTGCCGCAGCAGCTCAGCCGCGCTCCGCACGGCGGGCGCATCGGCTGCATCGAGCGGCATGCACATGCTGCCGGGGTGCGCCGCCACGAAGGCCTCCAGCGCATTCACGTTGCGTGCCGACACCACCACGCTCGCGCCCAGCGCGTGCAAACGCGACGCCGTGGCCCGGCCGATGCCGCTGGAGGCGCCGAGCAGCCACGCAACCCGGCCGGGCCAATGCGCGAGACGCGGGTTGAGGCTTGCCATGGCGCCCGCTCAGAGCCTGGTGAACGACCGCTGGGCAGACACGCCGGCTGATGGCATGGCGCTCAGGGACGCCGCAGGGTGAACTGCACGACATCGGTGTTGCCCGTCGCAAAGGCCGCCTCGCAGTACGCGAGGTAGAACTCCCAGATGCGCAGGAACCGGTCGTCGAAACCGAGGCGGCGCACCTGCGGTTCATGCTGCAGGAAGCGCTCGCGCCAGCGCCGCAGCGTTTCGGCGTAGTCGCCGCCGAACGCAAAGACCTTCTCGATCACCAAACCGGCCTTGGCAGCTTCTGCATGGAAGGCGGCGATGCTCGGCAGCAGCCCGCCCGGGAAGATGTACTGCTGGATGAAGTCGGTGGACCTGACATAGCGCTCGAACAGGTCGTCGCGGATGGTGATGCTCTGGATGCAGGCGCGGCCGCCCGGCTTCAGGCAGCGCTTGAGCATCTCGAAGTAGCCGGCCCAGTACTCGCGCCCCACGGCCTCGAACATCTCGATCGAGACGACGGCATCGAACGGCGCATCGGCGATGTCACGGTAGTCCTGCAGGCGCAGGTCGGCCTGCAGTTGCTGGCGCGCCATGCGCTCGCGCGCCCAGTGCAGCTGCTCGTGCGACAAGGTGACGCCCGTGACACGGGCGCCGAAGTCACGCACGGCCACTTCGGCCAGCCCACCCCAGCCGCAACCCACCTCGAGCACCCGCGCACCGGCGGTCACGCCGGCTTCTTCAAGCGCACGCCGAACCTTGGCATGCTGGGCCTGCTCCATCGGCTGGCCGCGATCGCCGCCGAACCACGCGCTCGAGTAGCTCATCGTGTCGTCGAGCCAGAGCCGGTAGAACTCGTTGCCGAGGTCGTAGTGCGCATGGATGTTCCTGCGGCTGCCGCTCCTGCTGTTGCGGTTCAGCAGGTGCTTCGCGCGATACAACAGCGAGCCCCACCAGCTGCCATAGAGCAAGGACTCGATCGCCTCGCGGTTGGCAATGAGGAGTTCGACCAGGGCAGTGAGGTCGGGCGCCGTCCAGTCGCCGGCGATGTAGCTTTCGGCGAAGCCGATGTCTCCGGACCTCAAGGCGGCAGCGCAGACGTTCCAGTTGCGCAGCCGGATCGCCGCGCGCGGGCCTTCGCCAGGCCCGAAGCGGGCGACACTGCCATCGGGGAGCTGCACCTCCAGCGCGCCGTGCCGCAGCTCTCGCAGGAGCCGGAGGATCACACGGGCGGCCGCGGGCGCAGGCGAGGGCAGCGCCGCCGGTTGCGGCGCATACAGCGTGTTGTTGTTCATGATCGCGAGACAGGCAGCTTGGGCGGTTGCGGCTTGGCAAAGAACGGCACGCGCTTGAGCCAGAGCTTCAGCGCCTGCCAGTGAATGCGGGCGATGACACCGAGCGTCATCAGCGGCATACCGAAGAACGCGCGCCGGACCGCGGCGGCGTCGAGCCGCTGCAGGGCGCCGCTCACGCTCGTCTGCAGCAACGGACCGGCGTCGTCGTCATGGTCGATACGCACCATCGTGTGGAACGGATGCGCACCGCTGCTGCCGGTGCGCATGAAGCGGAAGCGGTAGCTGCCCTCGACGCGGCAGAACGGCGACACGTGGAACACCTTGCTCGTTTGCAGCTCGCGCCCCCAGCCGAGCTGCGGGCCGGAAAGCAGGTAGCAATGGCGCTCGCCGAAGGTGTTGTTGACCTCCACCACGATGGCGGCCAGCGAATCGTCGGCGCGATGGCAGTACCAGAAGCTCACCGGCTTGAACGCGTAGCCCAGCACGCGCGGATATGCGTGCAGCCAGACTTCGCCGCTCGCGTCGACCACGCCTTCACGCGCCAGCAGTTCGTCGAGCCAGGCCAGCGCGTCACCCCGGCCGTCGCCGTGGTCCGCATCGAAGAAGCTCACCAGCCCGAAACGGTTGCGGCGCAGTACGGGGTCGGCGCATGCGCGCAGGCTGCGCATGGGCAGCATCAGGAAGTACGTCGGGTACGAGAACGCATGGTGGGCCGGGCGCAGCCGGGTGTGGCGCACGGTGCCGAAGCCGATGAAGGGCTGCGCCTCTCTCATTCAGATTCAGGCCACCAGCCTGTCCACGGGTGCCGCGGCCAGCCGCGCCTGCAGGTCGCGGGCCGCCGCCAGGCCGGACTTGAGGCCGTCTTCGTGGAAGCCGTAGCCGGTCCACGCGCCGCAGAACCAGCTGTTGCGCCCCCCCTGGATTTCGCCCAGGCGGCGCTGCGCGGCAACGGCGGCGAGGTCGAACACCGGGTGGCTGTAGTCGTACTCGCCCAGCACCGCCTCGGCCTTCGGCTCGCGCGCCGGGTTGAGCGACACCAGCAGGGGTTGCGAGAAGGGCAGGGGTTGCAGGCGGTTGAGCAGGTAGTGCAGGCACACCGCCGCCTGCTCCCGGGAGCGGTCGGTCGAGCGCTCGTAGTTCCATGCCGCCCAGGCGAGCGGGCGGCGCGGCAGCAGGCCGGTGTCGGTGTGCAGCAGCGCGCGGTTGCGGTGGTAGCGAATCGCGCCCAGCACCTCGCGTTCGGTCCGGGTGGCATCGTCGCCCAGCAGCGCCAGCGCCTGGTCGCTGTGACAGGCAAACACCACCGCATCGAAATGTTCGACGCCGTTGGGCGTGAGCACCTCCACGCCGGCCGCCGGCTCATTGGCGAGCCGGCGAACCCCACGCACCGGCGTGCGAAGCCGGGCGTCGCGCAGGCGAGGCAGCATCTTCTGCACATAGTGGCGCGCCCCGCCGGCCACCGTGTACCACTGGGGGCGGTTGGCCACCTGGATCAGGCCGTGGTTGTGGCAGAACCGGATCATCGTGCCGAGGGGAAACCGCAACATCTGGTCGGTCGGACACGACCAGATGCAGCCGATCATCGGCAAGAAATACCAGTCGCGGAATTCACTGCTGAATCGATGCGCGGCAAGGAAGTCGCCGATGGGCTGCAGCAGCGAGGCTTCATCGTTGCGTTCGGCGATGCCGGTGGCCAGCCGATTGAAGCGCAGGATGTCGGCCAGCATGCGCAGGAAAGCAGGCCTCACGAGGTTGCGACGCTGCGCGAACACGGCGTTGAGGTCGGTGCCGCTCCACTCCAGGCCGGTGTCGGGCACCTGCACCGAAAACGACATGTCGGACGCAGCCACCTCCACCTGCAGTTCGGCAAACAGCCGCAGCAGTTCGGGATAGGTTCGCTGGTTGAACACCAGGAAGCCGGTGTCCACTCCGCAGCGGCTGCCCTGCAGGGTGACGTCGACGGTGTGGGTGTGGCCGCCGAAGTAGTCACCCGCCTCGAACAGCGTGACCCGGGCGGTGCTGCCGGGCGCGCTCAGGCTCCAGGCTGCGGACAGGCCCGAGATTCCGGAGCCGATGACGGCCACCCGAGTCATGCCGGAGACCCTCCCAACAGCACTGCGGCGGTGAGACCTTGTGGGTCGTCACCGCCGCGGGCTGTTGTAGAGAACGCTGCGAAGCGCCCCAGAGCCAAGGAGGGAGGGAGGGAGGAGGAGGAGAGATGCTCTAAGGTTGCAACCGGTGGAACCGGAAGGCTTCGCAGCGGAAAGTTGTCTGAATCACGTTCGGCAATCGCCGTGCCCGAAAGACCCCGCTGCCGGACTGGCGCACCAATCAGCACGATTCGAGGGACCGTCCAGGAAGTAGTTCCGTGCTGCATTGTTCGTGGTTGTTACCGGTGGGTGGCCGGGTTGGGTCGAGAGCGACCAGATCAGTTCACAAATTGAACTGTACAGTTCAAATAAGATACTTTCCAGTATTTTCTCGAATGCCCTCGGCGCTGCAGACGGTACGCGACCTCCGCACAAGCGGATGCACACCGAACTCGAGGCGTGACGCGGGCGTGACACATGAGCCGCCTACAATGCCGGGCACTTTGCGAGGGCCTTCCCATGCTGTATCCCGAACTCTTCAAACAACTCGAAGCCGTCCGCTGGAACATGGACAAGGACATTCCTTGGGACCAGTTCGACGCGAGCAAGCTGAGCGAAGAGCAAGCGCAGACCATCAAGATGAACGCCATCACCGAGTGGGCGGCGCTGCCGGCCACCGAGATGTTCCTGCGCGACAACAAGGACGACAGCGATTTCTCGGCCTTCATGAGCGTGTGGTTCTTCGAGGAACAGAAGCATTCGCTGGTGCTCATGGAGTACCTGCGCCGCTTCCGGCCCGACTTGGCACCCACCGAGGCCGAGCTGCACGAGATCCGCTTCGAATTCGACCCGGCGCCCGCGCTCGAGACGCTGATGCTGCACTTCTGCGGCGAAATCCGCCTCAACCATTGGTACCGCCGTGCAGCCGAATGGCACACGGAGCCTGTCATCAAGGCGATCTACGAAACGCTGGCGCGCGACGAGGCCCGCCACGGCGGTGCCTACCTGCGCTACATGAAGCGCGCGCTGCAGAAGTTCGGCGACGAGGCCAAAGCCGCTTTCGCCAAGGTCGGGGTGCTGATGGCCAGCGCCCGCCGCACCGCGCAGGCGCTGCACCCGACCAACCTGCACGTGAACGAAAAGCTGTTCCCGCGCGACACCATCCAGAGCCGCCTGCCCGATCCGGCCTGGCTCGAGGCCTGGCTCGACAAACAGATCAAGTTCGACGCGGTGTGGGAGACCAAGGTGGTCGAGCGCATCCTGCACAACCTGAGCCTGCTGATGGAGCGCAGCTTCTCGAGCGTTCAGGAGCTCAACCGCTATCGCAAGGAGCTGATGACCCAGCTGGCCGCCGCCGGCCGTCCGGCTCCCGATGCCAGCCCGGCCTGAGCTGCGACGGCCCGCGCATGAGAAACGCCTTGCGGATGTGCGCGGCCGCATCCGTGCTGGCGGCCCTGACCGGCTGTGAAAGCCTCAGCCTGGTGTCGCAGGCGCCGCTGCTGGGCGTGACCTGGACGCTGGTGGAACTCGACGGCCGGCCGGCGGGCGGCGGGCAGGCCAGCCGCCCTGCCACGCTCATGCTGGACGTCGACACCCCCCGCGCCAACGGTTTCGCCGGCTGCAACCAGTTCAGCGGCAACTACGCGCTGCAACCGCCGTCGCTGCAGGTCACCAGCCTCGTCAGCACCCGGATGGCTTGCGCCGGCGATGGCGATGCACTGGAGCGCCGCTACCTCGCCGCCTTGAGCGCCGCACGCAGCTACCGGCTCGAAGGCAAGGTGCTGCAGTTGCTGCACGAGCAGCGGGTGCTGGCCCGCTTCGAGCGATAGCGCTTATCCCTGGGCCACCTTGGCCGCGATGGCCGCGGTGCGCTGCTGCTGATCGGCCTTGCGGTCGGCCGCCACCTTCTGTGCGGCGGGCCGCTGCTCGATGAACTTGACGTAGGGCTTCCAGTCGACGCCGGCCTCGGCAAGCAGGTCGCTGCCGTAGACCGCGCGGCTGGCCATGGCCACCACGGGCAGGTGCACATAGGCCGAGCAGTCGGCCAGCGTGAAGCTGCTCCCCGCGACGTAGGGCGAAAACTTCGCCAGCTGCCTGAACGCGCGCAGGCCTTTTTCGAGTTGCCCGCGCACGCGCTCGGTGAACTTCTCCGGCAGCGCCGGCAGGCCGAAGAAGGCCTGGCCGTACAACTGGCGCACCACCAGTTCGACGTGCAGCTCCAGCACGATGTTGAGTTCACGCACCTTTGCCGCGGCCCAAGGGTCTTGCGGCATGAGCGCGGGTGTCGGCCAGCGGGCCTCTGCGTATTCGACGATCGCCTGGCTTTCGCACAGCGGGCCCTCATCGGTCAGCAGATAGGGCACCTTGCCCATCGGCGAATGCTCGAGCGCCCCGCCGGGCACCAGCACCTCCTCGAACGGCACTCCCTTTTCGAGCAGCACCAGCTTGGCCTTGTTGTGATAGTTGGACAGCGGAAAGCCGCACAGCTTGAGCATCGGAGGTCTCCTCGGTTGGGTGCGAGACAGTCTATGGGCCGGGCATCGACCCGACTGCCGCGCAGGCGACAATGCGCCGATGAGCGACACCCCCCTGCCGCTGCCGGCGTTCTACGACAAGCTGTGCCCTCGTGAAATGCTGGCCGAGCGCATCGCCGGCCTGCCCCGGCCGCTGGTCTTCACCAACGGCGTGTTCGACATCCTGCACCGCGGCCATGCGAGCTATCTCGCCCAGGCGCGCGCCCTGGGAGCGAGCCTGGTGCTCGGGCTCAACAGCGACAGCTCGGCGCGGTCGCTCGGCAAGGGCCCGGACCGGCCGCTCAACAGCGAGGCCGACCGAGCCGCCGTGCTGGCGGCGCTCGAGAGCGTGAGCCTCGTGACGCTCTTCGACGAATCCACGCCCGTCGAGCTGATCAAGCTGGTGCGACCCGACATCTACGTGAAGGGTGGCGACTACGACATGGAAACCCTCGAGGAAACCCGTGTCGTGCGCGCCTGGGGCGGCCGCTCGCTCGCGTTGCCGTTCGTCGAGGGGTACTCGACCACCGCGCTGGTCAGGCGCATCCGCAGCTGAACCGAATCGCCATGCCGAGGCTCTATGTCGATCTGCCTCTGGCCGCCGGCCTCGCCACCGCGCTGCCGGCCGCCGCCGCGCGCCATGCGCAGGTGCTGCGCCTGCAACCGGGTGCGGCGTTGACGTTGTTCAACGGCGAGGGAGGCGAGTGGTCAGCCGAGGTCACGCACATGGGCCGCAGCGAGGTGGCGGTCCAGGTAGGCCGGCACGACGCGGTGGATCGCGAGCTGCCCCTGCCCATCACGCTCGCCGTGGGCATGCCGGCCAACGACCGCATGGACTGGCTGATCGAAAAGGCCACCGAGCTGGGCGTGGCAGCGCTGCAGCCGCTGGTGTGCGAGCGATCGGTGCTGCGGCTGGCCGGTGATCGCGCGGCAAAGAAGCTCGATCATTGGCGCGGCATCGCCATCGCCGCGTGCGAGCAGAGCGGCCGCACCCGGCTGCCGCGCCTCGGCCCCGTCATGACGCTCGGCGACTACCTGCGTGGTCTGGACGAGGCGGCGCCGACCCAGCGGTTCGTGCTGAGCCTGCGCCAGGCCCGGCCGTTCGCCGAAGCCCTCAAGCCGGCCCTCCATACGGAAGCCTGTTCGCTGCTGTTCTTGAGCGGACCGGAGGGCGGGCTGACCGACGCCGAGGAGTCGCTGGCCACCGAGGCCCGCTGCCGGCCGGTGAGCCTCGGGGCACGCACCTTGCGCGCTGACACGGCGCCACTCATGGCAGTTGCCGCCTTGGCAGCCCTGTTCTAGGCCCGCCAAACCTCTCCCGCAAACTTCAAGCCCAGTCACCCCCTAACCATGGGGGCGGGGCCGTGAATTGCTTCACGAAACCTGCGTTCACACGCAGGTGCACCCGTTCCATTCTTGCCTCTCGTCATGCGCCCCATGGTTCAATGGGAAAACATCCCACCTACCGAACCGAGTCTGTCATGCCGCCGTCCTCCCGAGGTTTCACGCTGATCGAGGTCATGATCGTCGTGGCCGTGGTGGCCATCCTGTCGGCGATCGCCTACCCGAGCTACCAGGAATACGTGCGTCGCTCGCACCGCTCGGCGGCCCAGGCCTTCATGCTCGACGCAGCAGCCCGGCAGCAGCAGCGCCTCATCGACCTGCGCAGCTATGCGCCCGACCTTGCCACCCTGCGGGTCGCGGCGCCTGCCGACGTGGCACCGCACTATGACTTCGCCATCGCGCTGGTGGCAGGGCCGCCCCCCGGTTTCAGCCTGACTGCCACGCCGAAGAACGCGCAGGCCAGGGACAAGTGCGGAACGCTCGGTCTGGACAACACCGGCCACAAGACCGCCAGCACCTCGGCCACGGGCTGCTGGTAAGGAGCATCACATGGACCGTACCTGTCTCGGCAGCACCCGCCCTGCGATGCGCGGCTTCACGCTGATCGAACTCATGGTCGTGGTCGCGCTGGCGGCCATCATCGGATCGATCGCAGCGCCCTCGTTCCGCGAACTGACGATCAACTCGCGCACTCGCTCTGCCGCCTCGGCCCTGCACGAAAGCCTGTGGCTCGCCCGCAGCGAGGCCATCAAGCGCAACAAGCCGGTCACTTTCACCGTGACGACGCTCCAGGCCGGCTGGACCATCACGCCGCTGGACGCCCCGGGCCGCGTGCTGCACAAGCAGGACGGCATGCCGGACCTGGAGCTGCGCTTCAGCAGCGGCTCGAGCGTCACGTTCGAATACAACTCGCAGGGACGGCTCGCCGACGGCGTGGCGGCGCTCAAGATGACGCTGTCCGGCTCCGGCGGCCAGGGCAGCCGTTGCATCAGCTTTGATGCCGCGGCACGGCCCAAGCTCTCCCACGGAGCCTGCGCATGAAACCGCATCGCTTCCACGCGCGTGCGCGCGGTTTCTCGCTCATCGAGGTACTTGTCACCATCCTGATCCTCGTGATCGGCCTGCTCGGCATGTTCGGCATGCAAAGCCGCGCCAGCGTGGTCGAGATGGAGGCCTACCAGCGCGCCCAGGCGCTGGCGCTGCTCAAGGACATGGAATCGCGTATCCGCACCAACCGGGCGCAGTTCGACGCTGCCTTCGCCGCCGCCTACGCCAACATGGGCAAGCCCCTGGTGTTCGGCACGGACTCTGCCGTGGACTGCAAGGACGCCGTCGGCGCCAAGCGCGAGGTCTGCCAGTGGAGCCAGGTGCTGCTGGGTGCCGCCGAGACACTGTCGGCCGCACCCGCCACCCAGGTGGGCGCCATGATCGGCGCACGCGGCTGCGTCATGGCCCTCGCCGCCCCGACCAACTCGGCGGTGAGCGAGTTCTTCATCGTGGTGGTCTGGCAGGGGCTCAACCCTTCCGAGGGCCCCGCAGACGGCACGCCCGCCGCGGTGTGCGCGCAGGACGTGGACTTCGGCAGGGGCCTGCGTCGCTTTGCGACGGCGCGGGTGCTGGTACCCAAGCTGGAGGGATGATCGTGGCGGCGAAGCGTTGCGTTTCACTTGGTGCGCTGCCGCCTGCCCAGCGCGGCCTCACCCTGGTCGAGCTGATGGTGGCCCTGGCCCTTGGCCTGGTGCTGCTGGCGGCCATGGCGACGCTGTTCGCCAACACCAGCGCCGCCCGGCGCGAACTCGACCGGTCAGCCGAGCTGCACGAGTCGGGACGCTATGCGCTCGACTTCCTGCGCGACGAGCTGCTGCATGCGGGCTTCTACGGGCCGCTCACCAGCATCAGCGGAACCGTCGACGAACCGTGCACGACCGATGTCAACAAGTGGCGCGATTCACTGGCGCTGCACGTGCGCGGCAGCAACCAGGCCGATGCGGGCCCGCAGTTCGACTGCGTCAAGGCGGCGCGCAAGCCGGGCACCGACGCGGTGTTCATCCAACGGGCATCCACCTGCATGGCCGGCGAACCCGGTTGCGCGCCGCAGACCCCCGGCGTTCCGTACCTGCAGGTCTCGGGTTGCGGGGAGGAGTATTCGACCCAGCCGTTCGTGGCCGCCGTGGCCACCAGCGACCCGTCCACGACGCCCTTCACGCTGCGCACGAAGGAATGCGTGGTCACCAAGCCGGCACCGGTGCGCCAGTTCCTGCGGCGCATCTTCTACATCGGCACCGACGACACGCTCAACTACGTCGACGTCACGCCCACCGGCCTCACGGCGCCGGTGCTGGTCACCGCGGGCATCGAGAACCTGCAGATCGAGTACGCCGTGGACAGCAACGCCGACGGCTCACCCGACGACTACACATCGGCGCCGGCTGTCGCTGACTGGCCCAACGTGGTGGCGAGCCGTCTGTGGGTGCTGTCGCGCGCAATGGACGCGAGCCGGGGCAGCGAGGGCAAGGCCTTCACGCTCGCCGACACGGTGTTCGTGCCGGCCGACAACGATCGATTCAAGCGCCACGTGTTCTCGAGTTTCGTCACCTTCGCCACCCCGCAAGGCATCAGGGAGTAGGCCATGCGCAGGAAGCCCTTCCACCACCGGCCCGCCACGGGCCAGCCGCAGCGCGGCGCCACGCTGGTGATCGGCCTGATCATGCTCGCGCTGATCACGCTGATCGCGGTTGCCGCCATCCGCATGTCGACCACACACGTCCAGGTGGTCGGCAACGAACGATTCAGGAGCGAGGCCACCACCGCCGCCAACTACGCGCTGGACCTCGTGCTCAACAACAAGGACTTCATCGACGCCAAGCTGTCGGCCAATCCGGTGACGGTGAACGTGCTGGACACACAGGAACAGGCAGCCGCCGGCGCCCTGACGGCCAAGTACGAAGACCCGACCTGCTCGCGGTATCGCTACATCAAGAACGCGGAGCTCATCAAGACCGTGACGGACGAGAGTGGCAATTCGGTCGCGGTGCCCAAGAGCAAGACCGACCGGGCCTGCTTCAACAACCCGAAGGTCGACATCACGATCGTCGACGAAGCGATGACAGGCGACCCCAATGCCAACTCCCTGTGCGTGACCACCATGTGGGACGTGGCCGCATCGGTCGAGGACCCCGACACCGGCGCTTCCGTGACCGTCAACCAGGGCATCGAGATGCGCATGGAGATCACCGACGCCGAGAACAGGTGCAAGCCCTGAGCGGCGCGCGCGCCCAGCGCTCGTCAGACAGCAAGACAGGAAGGACGGAGGAAACCACCATGTCCGCGACCCCATTCGTGCGCAGCCTGTGCAGCGCGGCCGCCCTGGCCGGTGCACTGGCTGCCGCTTTGCCGCCGGCACACGCCGAAGACATCGACCTGTACGCGGTGGGCGGCGGCAAGGCCGCCGCGCCCAACGTGCTGTTCTTCCTCGACAACACCTCGAACTGGTCGGCGGCCAGCCAGGCCTGGAACAAGGCCGCGGTGCGAGCCAAGTGCAGCGGCGACACCACCTGCGAGCGTTACGTCGACACCGTGTTCGGCTCCGACACCGACCTGAAGCAGGGCCTGGTCGAGGTGCGCGCGCTCAAGCTGGTGATCAACGAACTGCTGTGCGGCACCGGCACCAAGCTGAACGTCAACCTGGGCATCATGCTCATCTCCGACTCGGGCTCCACCGAGTCCAGCTCGTGGGCCGGCGGCTGGTTCCCCAAGGCCATCGAGGGCTACGACTCGCCGGGCGTCTGCACGCGTCTGGTCCAGGTGCTCGACGACCTGGACGCGAACTTCCAGTCTTCCGACTACAAGGCGCCGTCGAACGCAAGCTATGGCGCGGCCATGTTCGAAGCGTTCAAGTACTTCGGCGGCTACACCAACCCGGCGCGCGCCGGCTCCGAGGTCGCCGGCACCCCCGTCGCGCCTTATGCCTTCGGGCCGCAGCGCTACACGCTGCGCCATGCGCGGGAAGACGAGGCCGCCTTCATCGACGGCACTCGCAGCACGTACAGAAGCCCCATCGACGCCGAGGCGGGCACCTGCGCGAAGAACTACCTCGTGCTGGTGGGCAACACCTGGCCGAACCAGGAGCCGCTGAACGCCGCGAAGTACGACCAGCAACTGGCACGCCTCGGCTATACGGGACAGCTCAAGAGTTCGACGGCCGCCAACCTGCGCTTCGCCGACGAGTGGGCCAACTTCCTTGCCACCACCGACGTGAGCCCGGCCGCCGGCCAGCAGCCGCTCATCACGTATGCCATCGACGTCTTCAACGCCAGGCAGGACTCGCAGCAATCGGCGCTGCTGCAGGCCATGGCCCGGGCCGCCGGCCTCGACGAAGGCGGCTACTACCGGGTCGGCGGTGATCTCAAGGCACTGATCGACGCCTTCAAGAACATCTTCACGCAGATCTCCGCCACCAACAGCGTGTTCGCCTCCACCTCGCTGCCGGTGAGCGTGAACGCCCAGGGCACCTTCCTGAACCAGGTGTTCATCGGCATGTTCCGGCCGGACGACAAGGCCCGCCCGCGCTGGTACGGCAACATCAAGCAGTACCAGCTGGCACGCAACGCCGACGGCAACATCTTCCTCGCCGACAAGGACAAGAAGCCCGCGCTCGACAACGCCAACACCGGCTTCGTCGATGCCTGTCGCAGCAGCTTCTGGACGACGGACAGCGGCACCTACTGGTCGAACGTGCCCACCACGCAGACGCCCCTGGGCACCTGCGAAACCAGTCCCTACGAGAGGACGTCGGACCTGCCTGACGGGGCTCTCGTGGAAAAGGGCGGGGCGGCCCAGCTGCAACGTGCGGCCTCGCCGTCCACCCGCATCGTGAAGACCTGCTCCACCGCGGACTGCAGCTCGCTGGTGGACCTCGACGCGGCGAGCCTCGACACGCTGGCGTCCGCCATCGGCGTGACCGCTCCCTCGGCCGACCTCGCCAAATGGATCCGCGGCTTCAACACCGGCGACGGCCCGAAGACCTCGACCGGCGGCTACGAGACCTACGACACGCTCGGCTCGAGCGCGGCGCGCCCGACCATCCACGGGGACGTCGTGCACGCCCGCCCGCTGGCGGTGAACTACGGCAGCGGCAGCACCAACGACATCGTCGTGTACTACGGCGCGGGCGACGGCCTGCTGCGCGCGATCAACGGCAGCCAGACCGGCTCCGCGGCAGGCGCCGAGGTGTGGTCGTTCTTCGCGCCCGAGTTCCTGGGCCGCATGAACCGCCTGCGCGAGAACTCGCCGGTCGTAGCGTATCCGTCGGTGCCCGCCAGCCTCACGCCCACGCCGCAGCCGAAGGACTACTTCTTCGACGGCTCCATCGGCGCCTACCAGGCGCGCAGCGCCACCGGCGCCATCACCGCGGTGCATCTGTACCCCACCATGCGCCGCGGCGGCCGGCAGGTCTACGCATTCGACGCCACCTCGCGGCCCGACCCCGCTCAGCCGAGCTCGATGCCCACATTCAAGTGGAAGTTCGGCTGCCCGAACCTCACCAACGACACCGGCTGCAGCCCGCAGGCGAGCGACCTGGGCCAGACCTGGTCGCTGCCGCGCGTGGTGCGCCTGCGCGGCGACACCAGGCGCTACCTGGTGTTCGGCGCCGGATACGACAACTGCGAAGACACCAACACCTGCACCACCGGTTCCAAGGGCCGCGGCATCTACGTGCTCGACGCCGACACCGGCGCCTTCGCGGCGTTCATCGACCTGGCCTCCAAGAGCGGTGCGGCCGGCCGCGTGGTGGCCGACGTCGTGCCCGTCGACGCCAACGGCGACGGTTATGCCGACGTGATCTATGCGGCCGACACCCAGGGCAACCTCTGGCGGGTGAACATCAGCGACCCGCGCGCCACCACGCCGTACACCGGCTATGCGCCGGGCCAGTGGGCTGCACGCACGCACCGCATCGCGCGCGTGGCCGACTGGGGCGGCGCGACCGCCGCGCAGAAGCGCAAGTTCATGAACGCGCCGGACGTGCTGGTGCTGGGCAGCACGGCGTACATCGCCATCGGCACCGGCGACCGCGAGAAGCCGCTGTGGGAAACCGCCGTCATCGGCGTGAAGAACCGCTTCTATGCGCTGCGCGACAGCTTCAACGCCGGTGCGTCGGGCGTGGAAGCATCGCCCGACCTCATCGACGCCACCGATTGCGACGCGGCCGGCGACGTCACGCTCAGCTCGGGCTGCACGGTGCTGAACGTGACGAGCACCTCGCTCGACTACAGCGAGACCATGGCCAACCCCGCGGTGCGCGGCTGGCTCATCGACCTGGCGGCCACCGCCGAGCAGGTGGTCACGCCGGCCCTCACCACGGGTGGCGCGGTGTACTTCAGCACCTTCCAGCCCAGCGACCCGGGCGCCAAGGGCCAGGCCTGCAAGCGCGGCACGGCGCGCGGGTATGCGATGGACTTCCTGACCGGCGGCCTGCGCGATGGCGACAAGTCGCGCGACAGCGTGTTCACCACCGACGGCATGCCGCCGCCGCCGATGGCGGGGGTGGTGGAGATCGACGGCCGCAAGGAGGCGATCATCATCGGTGCGCGCCCGCCCGGTGCCGGCTCCGACATCGAAACCGCCGGCGGCTCGACCATCGAGGCCCGCAAGGTGCTCATCAACCTGCTGAAGGCGCGCAAGAAGATCTACCGCTACCAGAAGATCGACAAATAGCGCCGGCCCCGGGCCCGCGTCACGCGCCGCCCGCCGCGGGCTGTTCGCGCATCGAGCCGGCCACGAGATCGAAGCGGAACAGCCGGCACTCGATCGGGCCGTTCCACATCACGGTGCGCCGGCTTTCCTTCAGGCGCATCGCCTGGGGCAGCTTCATGTCGGGGCTCAGCACGTAGGCCGTCCAGCCGGCATAGCCGCGCTTCCAGTGCGACGCCAGCCGGGCAAAGAAGTCGGCCGCCTCGGCCCCGCCTTCGAAGCCCTCGCGCGCGGCCGGAGCCGTGCGCGCGCCGCGTGTGCCCTTGGGTTCGATGCGTTCGCCATAGGGCGGGTTGAGCATCAGCGTGCCGCGCTCGGCGGGCGCCGGCCGCTGCAGCGCATCGGCGGTCTTGAACTGGATGGCGTGCTCCACGCCGGCCCGCTGCGCATTGCGGGTGGCGAAGTCGGTCATGCGAAAACTCACGTCGCCGGCGAACACCGGCGCGGCGGGCGCGTGCACCCGCGCACGCGCAGCGTCGCGCAGCTGCTGCCATTCGCGCTGCACCGCCCGGAACGGCGCCAGCTTCTCGAACGCAAACCGGCGCGAGAGGCCGGGCGCCACGCCGCAAGCGACCTGCGCCGCCTCGATGGCGATGGTGCCCGCCCCGCACACCGGGTCGAGCAGCGCGCCGTCTTCGGCACGGCCCTGCCAGCCCGCCGCGGCCAGCATGGCGGCGGCCAGTGTTTCCTTCAGCGGCGCCTCGCCCTTGTCCTCGCGCCAGCCGCGCTTGAACAGCGCTTCGCCGGAGGTGTCGACGTACAGGCTCGCAAGGTCGGCCGACAGGTGCAGCACGAGGCCGAGGTCGGGCCGCTGGGTGTCCACGCTGGGCCGGGCGCCGGCGGCTTCGCGCATCACGTCGCACACCGCGTCCTTGATGCGCAGGCCCGCGAAATTGAGGCTCTTCAGCGGTGAGCGCTGCGCGGTCACGTCCACCCGCAAGGTATCGCGCGGCGTGATCCAGTCGGCCCAGCGCACGCCACGGCCGAGGGCATACAGGTCATCTTCGCCGCGATAGGGTGTTGCAGCCACCTGCCACAGCACCCGCTGCGCCAGGCGGCTCTCCAGATTCGCGCGCATGGCCAGCACCCGCAGGGCGTCGGCCGACGGCGCGCTCACCGCGACACCGCCGCGGGCTTCGTCCACCCGCGCTGCCGGGCCGAACAGTTGGCGCACTTCGGCACCCAGCCAGGGTTCGACGCCCTGGGCACAAGACAGAAAGAGGGAAGGCTGCTGCATGGGGCCGATTGTCGTAGGCGCTGCCCGGGGCTGCGCGGGAGCTGTCACACCTGTCAAGCTTTGTCAGCGAAGGCCCCCGGAAGCAGTGACGAACTGCCCGCTTGGCGCTGCCTAAAAACGGGGCATGTTTGTTGCTCACCCATAATCCGCGTCCGCAGACGTGACTGCTTGTCCTGGAAATTGTTGGGAGGGTAACAAAATGAAACGTAGAGACCTGGTGCTCGCCGGGCCCGGCCTGTTCTTGGGTGGCCTGGGGCTCACCCTGCCCACCGCGGTACGCGCACAGTCGGCGGTCGTCAAGTTCGGCCAGTCCGCCTCGCTGAGCGGAGGCCAGGCCGGCTATGGCAAGGACGTGCAGGACGGCATCGCCGCCGCCTTTGCCGCGGCCAACAAGGTCGAAGGCTCCAAGGGCCTGCGCTTCGAGCTGGTCACCCTTGACGACGGCGGCGACAAGGAGCGCTGCAAGCAGAACGTCAAGACGCTGATCGACCAGGGCGTGTCCGCCGTGGTCGGCCTCACCAGCGGCGCCGCGGCCGAAGCCGCGCTGCCGGTGTTCGAGGAGGCCCAGGTCGCCATGCTGGGCACGGCCAGCGGCAACATGGGCATCCGCGCCGCCAAGCTCACCACCGCCTTCCACGTGCGCGCCGGCTACGACGAGGAATACCGTCGCATGGTGCAGTACGTGAAGGACTACGGCTTCACCCGCGTCGGCTACGTCTACCTCAAGGACACCACCCAGGCGAACCAGCTCGCCATGACGGCGGCGCTCGAAGCCGTGGGCGTGAAGCCCACCGTCACCGTGGCCCTCGACCGCAATGCCAAGGGGTTCGAGGCCGAGGCCAAGCAGCTGCTGGACGGCAAACTCGACTGCGTGCTGTTCACCACCAATGCGGGCCCGATCAGCAAGATCGTCGACCTGATGCACGTGGCGCGCTATCCGGGGCTGTACTTCTCGTCGTCGTTTGCCGGCCAGGTGCTGATCGACGACATGGCCAAGAAGGGCATCTCGGTCATCATGACCCAGGTGGTGCCGCGGCCGCACCAGGTGGCCCTGCCGGTGGTCAAGCAATACCAGGCGGACCTCGCCGCGGTGAGCGGCGCCCGCGTCGGCTACACCAGCTTCGAGGGCTACATCGCCGGCCTGGTGGCCGTGGAGGCCGCGCGCGCCGCGGCCAGGAGCGGTGGCACCAACAAGGCCCGGCTGAAGGAGGCTCTCGCCGGCCTGCGCACCGACCTGGGCGGCTACAAGATCAATTTCGCCGGCAGCAGCACGCGCACCGCTTCGCGATTCGTCGAGGTCGTCGCGCTCGACCGCTACGGCCGCGTGATCGGCTGAACACCGCACACAACAACAACAAGAGTTTCCCCACGGCCGCTTGCGTTGCTCGACTCCCGAGACGACTCGGCGTGCCACTTTTCGTGACGTCGCAGAAATCAGGAGAGGAATCAATGAGACTCGCTTTGCTCGCACAGGCCTGCACCTTGGGCCTGTCTGCCGTTCTGAGCAGCGCCGCGGTTGCGCAGACCGCGGAAACCCAACAACGTGTCGAACGCGTCGCCGCCACGCTGGCCGCTGAACTGGCCACGCTGTGCCCGGCGGCCGACGTGGGCGACCAGAACGCCTTCGTGGCGTGCAAGCAGGGCCTGTACAAGGACTCGCAGCTCAGGAAGAGCCTGCCCGACTTCGTGCTCTGGGGTCGCCAGCGCGACCCGAAGGCCCGGCTGAAGGACACCAAGCTCACGCAGTTCGGCCCGGACGCGTTCACCGGCCTGTACCTGCCGATGTTCATGTTCAACGGCAAGCAGCGGGTCGAATACGTCGAGAGCGAAAAGCTCTATCAGATCCGCTTCGAGACGGCCTTCCGCAATCGCCTGCCGCCCGGCCAGTTCCCGTACCCGTTCTGGCACGAGGCCGAGAAGTGGGCGATGTATGAAAAGGCCAACGAGATCATCGTGTGGTGGGACGCCGCCAAGGACCGCGCCAAGGTGATTCAGTTCACCGTGTTCGGCCCCAACGCGCCGATCGCTTCGCACACGCCCGTGGTGCACAAGTTCGATGGCCAGTGGCTCTGGACCGACGACAGCGGCAAAACCCAGCCGCAGGCCACCGTGTTCGACGGCATGTTCCGCGCCGACAACCCCTACATCGGCAAGCTCGACGCGGCCTACAAGACCTTCGCCCTGAAGATGCGCGACGGCAGCTGCAACCAGTGCCACGTGCCCAACAACCCCGACGGCATGAAGAAGCTGGTGCTGCTGCAAACCCCGGTGCACGCCGCTTCCGAGATCAAGCGCGTGCTGAAGACGGTGCGCGCCGACACCATGCCGCTCGACGAGCTGGGCATCGAGAAGCCGCTCGACAAGGCCACGAAGGAAGCACTGCTGAAGGAGGGCGTGGTCTTCGACCAGCTGCTCGACGAGGCCAAGGCCTGGGAAGCCGCGCAGGACGCGAAGCTGTCCCAGAAGTGATCGTCTTGGCCGGCGCCCTGTGCGCCGGCCGAGCCCCAACAAAAAGCCGGCGACGTCGCCGGCTTTTTGTTGGGGCTCAGAGCGACTTGCGCAGGTTCGCAGGCGCGATCTTCAAGGCCTCGCGGTACTTGGCCACGGTGCGGCGCGCCACCTGGA
>CAMLNA010000013.1 GCA_946481025.1 uncultured Rivibacter sp. | reverse complement strand
TCCCCCAAGGGGAGGCGGGCCTTGCTTGGGAGCGGCCCGGCGCGGCGGCCCGGGGTGACGGCCCCTCGTCCGGCGAGTACGCCGGACACTCCTCTGAGGGGAGGCGGGCGCCTTGCTTGGGAGCGGCCCGGCGCGGCGGCCCGGGGTGACGGCCCCTCGTCCGGCGAGTACGCCGGACAGCCCCCTCGCGACCTCTCCCCCAAGGAGAGGCGGGCCTTGCTTGGGGCGGACCGACGCAGCGCCGGGGGGTGACGGCCCCTCGCCTCCGGGGCGCGCTCAGCTGGCGTACTTGACGCTGCAGCCGTAGGCCTGCGTCACGGCGACCGACACCGGCTTGCCGCCCAGCGCTTCACCGAGCGCCTGGCGGACATAGTTGGTGGCGGTCTTGATGTCGTCGGCCCGGGCGGTGGCCTTGCTGTCGATGGCGCCGGCGTAGATGAGCTTGCCGGCCGGGTCGATGACGTACATGTGCGGCGTGGTGCGCGCGCTGTAGGCACGGCCGACCTTGCCGTCGGCGTCCATCAGCGTGGCGGTGGGTGCCGCGTTCTGCTGCTTCATCCAGGCGGCCAGTTCGGCCGGCGCCCTGTAGTCGCCGGCATCGGCGGCGGTGCTGTTGACGGTGAGCCAGACGACGCCCTTGCCGGTGGCCTCTTTCTGCGTGGCCTGCATGTTGGCGGCGTTGTAGTGCTTCTGCACGTACGGGCAGCCGGGATTGACCCATTCGAGCACCACGTACTTGCCCTTGAACTCGGCCAGCGAGCGGGTCTTGCCGGCGGTGTCCTGCGCGCTGAAGGCGGGAGCGGCCTGGCCGACGATGGCCTGTGCATGGGCAACCCCGCCGAAGCCGGCGGAGCAGGTGGCAAAGGCGGCCACCGCGAGCAACGATTTCATCTTGTGATTCCTTGCCTGATGCGAGTCCACTACAAGGACGCCAGCGCCGAACGCACCTCGTCCACCGAAAGGATCTCCGACAGCAGTCGCGGGGTGTTGGTTCCCGGTGCGTACAGCGCATACACCGGCACGCCGCTGCGGCCAAGCCGCTGCAGCTCGGCGGCGATGGTGGCGTCGCGCGCGGTCCAGTCGGCCCGCAGCAGCACCACGCCGCGCTGCTCGAAGTCGGCCAGCAGGCTGGCGTTGGACAACGTGGTGCGCTTGTTGAACTGGCAGCTCACGCACCAGGCGGCGGTGAAGTCGACGAACACCGGCCGTCCCTGGGCGGTGGCCTCGGCCACCTTCTGCGGCGACCAGGGCTGCCAGCGTTCGCCGGCCGCGCTGCTGGCGGACGGGGCGGCGATGGCGCGGCTGTGCAGCTGCGGCAGCGCCCAGCTCAGCGTCACGGCGAGCAGCCCTACCGCCACCGCCCCCCAGCCCAGCCGGCCGGTCCGCCCGAAGCCGGCATTGCCGAACACCCATGCGACGAAGGCCAGCACCACCAGCGCGCCCAGCCAGGCGGCAGCGGCATCGAGGCTGGTCTGCTGGCCCAGCACCCACAGCAGCCACACCACGGTGGCGAACATCGGGAAGGCCATGGCCACCTTGAAGTGCACCATCCAGGCGCCCGGCCGCGGCAGCCAGCCCGCCACCCGCGGCAGCGTGGTGACCAGCAGGTAGGGCAAGGCCATGCCCAGGCCCAGCGCCGCGAAGACCGCCAGCGCCTGCGCCGCCGGCATCGACAGCGCCACGCCCAGCGCCACGCCCATGAACGGCGCTGTGCAGGGCGAGGCCACGCCCACGGCCAGCACGCCGGTGAGGAAGGAGTCGACCACCGGGTGGCGCGCTCGCAGCGTGGCCAGCCCGCTGGGCAGCAGGGTCGACAACTCGAAGACGCCGGCCAGGTTGAGGCCGATCAGCGTGAACAGCAGCGCCAGTGCCGCCACGAAGCCGGGCGACTGCAGCTGGAAGCCCCAGCCGAGTTGTTCGCCGGCGGCCCGCAGCGCCAGCAGCAGCCCGGCCAGCGCCACGAAGCTCAGCACCACGCCGGCCGTGTAGGCGAGCCCGCCCGACCAGAGCTTGCGGTGCTCGCCGGCATGCTGTGCAAAACCCATCACCTTCAGCGACAGCACCGGAAAGACGCAGGGCATCAGGTTGAGCAAGGCGCCGCCCAGCAAGGCAAGCAGCAGCGCCGCCCCGAGCGACGCCGGGGCGGCGGCGGCAGGCTGCAGGCCGGGCTCCGCCAAGGGTTGCAGGTCTGGCGCTGCCGCCGCCGGCACCGCGGCAGGCCAGGCGCCCTGCACCGCCGCCTCGATGCGCAGCGCGGGCTTGCCGTCGCCGAACACCATCACGACCGGCAGCAGCGCCGGGCTTTCACTGCGCTGCGGCGACAGCGCGAGCCGCGCTTCATAGCGGCCGCCCTGCCACTGCTGCTGTACCGGCGCCGCATGGTCGACCACACCCGCCAGCTCGCTGAACACTTCCGCGCGAGCGCCTTGCACCGCGGCCGGCAGGCCGTCGATGTGCACCACCAGGCTGCCGGCGGGGCCGCCCTGGCCCGACGGCTCGCCCTTCGCCGTCACGCCCGACGGCTGCTGCGGGCGGGCCGCCAGCGCCGACTCGAAGTCGGCCGCATGGGCGGCCACCGAGGCCTGGGCCGGCAGGCTCAAGGAGAAGCGGCCGCTCTCGGGAATGCAGACTTCCTTGCAGACCAGCCAGTCGGCCTGCAGCTGCACCTCGAGCTTGCCCGCGTTGAACTGCGGCGCCACCGACAGCGGCACCGGCAGCACGACGCTGCCTTCGTAGCCGTGGTTCATCAACGGGCCGATCGGCAGCCGCCGGGGCGCCGGCCAGTCGATCTCGCCGGCGGTGACGCCGGCCGGCAGCGTCCAGGCGAGCGTGGTGGGCAGGCCGGAGTCGCCCGGGTTCTTCCAGTAGGTGTGCCAGTGCGGCTGGTGTGTGAGCTTCAGGCCCAGCCACATCGGCTTGCCTGGGGCAATGCCTTCGGGAGCATGGGCCACCAGCTCCGCGCGCACCTGGGGTGTCGTGACGACATTCGAGGTGAGGGCGGCAGAGGCGGCGGGAGAGAACGTCGCGACGGCGAGCGACAGCAGGAGGGCACGGGTCGGCATGGCGGCTTGGAAGCTACCACGCTCGTCTGGTTCCCGGGTGACGAAGCCTATTCGGCGGTGGCCGTCGGGGCGACGGACGGTCGCTGTCGCCAGCGCTCACTCACCCTTCGAGACCCAGGACGACCCTGCGGGTCATGGCCGACTTCTTCTCGACCTTGGTGACCAGCACCCGGCCGATCTCCGAGGTGTTGGCCACATGGGTGCCGCCGCAGGGCTGCAGGTCCACCCCTTCGATCTCGAGCAGCCGCACCCGCCCGCTGCCGCGCGGCGGCTGCACGCTCATGCTGCGCACGAGTTGCGGGTTGGCATCGAGTTCGGCATCGCTGATCCAGCGGTGGCGCACCGGGCGGCTTTCGGCCACCAGGCGCGCGAGGCCGGCGTTGAGCATGTCCTTGTCGAGCGGTTCGGTCATGTGGAAATCGAGCCGCGCATACGCGGCGGTGATCGAGCAGCCGTCCACCGGGTGCGGCACCAGCGCGCACAGCAGATGGGTCGCGGTGTGAAAGCGCATGTGCCGCTGGCGGCGCTGCCAGTCGATCACCGCGGTGACCCCCATCCCGGGCTGCAGCCGCCCGGCATCGGCCGGATCGGCCAGCAGGTGCACGACGGTGCCCGGCGTGCTGCCCTTGCGGGTGTCGGCCACGGCCACGAGGCTGCCATCGGCAAGCCGCAGGTGGCCGGCGTCGCCGGCCTGGCCGCCGCCTTGCGGGTAGAACACCGTGCGATCGAGTTGCACGCCGGCCGGCTGGGCGTCCACGACCGTCACGCGGGCCCCGCACTCGCGCAACTGGGCATCTTCTCGAAACAGCTCTTCGGTCATGCACGCTCACCAGGCTTGCAGTGGAGGCGGCCATGATAGGACCCGCTCCATGAACCGGGCGGCACAGATGACGGCAGAGCGATCAGGCCTGTAACGGTCGGCACGGCAGGGCAGCTGCCACCTCGGGCGTGAGGGGCTTTCCATTAACATGCCGGGCTGGCCGGGCGGGCAAGCCGCCTTCGCAGTTCGCACCAGATCCGCAAAGCCTCTCCTCCCTGCGGCTCCAACACAACACGGCGACCATGAGCTTGTCTCACAACGACACATCGAAACTGCGCAGTGCCTTGCGTGTTCTTCTGGGGTCTCTGCTGGCCTGGGCCGCGCTGGCGACGCCCGCCACCGCGGCGCCCGAAGATGACGCGCGCGCGCGGGCACCGAGCGGCGGCGGCGTCTTCAATGCGCCCGGCTACCCGGCGCCCTCTCGTCCGGGCGATTCCGAGCCGGACCGCTCGCGCGCTCCCGGCGCCATGGGCACGGGCGCGGCAGGTTCTCAACGCGAGGCTGACGGCAGGCTGCGCGACCAGCGCAACCTGCAGCGCGCGCCGCAGGACCGCGACGTCGGGCCCGCGGCCCCGGGGGGCCAGCCGGTGCGGCCCAGTGAATTCCAGCGCTTCGTCGAAACGGCCACCGGCCGCCAGCTGCCCGTCTTCGGCGCCGACTTCTTCGCCGACGCGGCCGGCAGCTTTGCCCCGGTGGACAACGTGCCGGTGCCGTCCGACTACGCCGTGGGCCCGGGCGACGAAGTGCTGATCCGCGCCTGGGGCGCCATCGACGTGGACTACCGCGCGACGGTGGACCGCAACGGCCTGATCAACCTGCCGCGGGTCGGCAGCTTTCCGGTGGCCGGCGTGCGCGCCTCCGAACTCGAGCGGCACCTGCGCGCCCAGATCGGCCGGCTCTACACCAACTTCAACCTGAGCGTCACCCTGGGGCAGCTGCGTGCCGTCAAGGTCTACGTGGTCGGCCAGGCGCAACGGCCGGGGGTCTACACGCTGAGCAGCCAGTCGAGCCTGCTGTCGGCCGTCGTGGCCAGCGGCGGCCCCGGCGTCAACGGTTCGATGCGCAAGATCAGCCTCAAGCGCGACGGGCGCATCGTCTCCGACCTCGACGTCTACGAGTTCCTGGTGCAGGGGGACCGCACGAAGGACGTGCAACTGCTGCCGGGCGACGTGGTGGTGTTCCACCCGGTGGGCCCGCGCGTGGCGCTCACCGGTGCGATCGACACGCCGGCCGTCTACGAGCTCAGGAACAAGGAAGAGCCGCTGCGCGACGTACTGCGCTACGCCGGCGGTGCCTCGGTGCTCGCCAATCCGCACCAGGTCCAGATCGAACGCATCGACCCGGCGGCCCGGCGTGCGGCACGGCTGGTCGAGGAGTTCAAGCTCGACGACACGGGGCTCGCCAAGAACCTGCGCGACGGCGACATCCTGACGCTGCTGGCGATCTCGCCCCAGTTCGGCAATGCGGTGACGCTGAAAGGGCATGTGGCCCAGCCGCTGCGCTATCCGCACCGGCCGGGCATGCGTGTGAGCGACCTGATCCCCGACAAGGAAGCGCTCATCTCGCCTGAGTTCTACCGGCGCAAGAACCAGCTGGTACAGGTGGAACTGCTCGACGAGGAGGCCGAAGAGGACCTGACCGCCGCGAATCGCGGCCGTGCCGGGGCCGCGACGCCGCGCAACGGCGAAGCGGCACAACGCTCCCCCTCCGCGCGCCGGCAGGAACGCCTGGCTGCCGAACGTGCCAGGAAGTCGCCCGCCGCACTGTTCGACGAGATCAACTGGGACTACGCCGTGATCGAGCGGCTCAAGCGCGAAGACCTCTCGACCCAGCTCATCACCTTCAACCTGCGTGCCGCCCTGTCAGGCGACGGCGGCCACAACGTCGAGCTGCAGCCCGGTGACGTGGTGACGGTGTTCAGCCAGAAGGACATGCGCGTGCCGGTGGCCAAGCAGATCCGGCTGGTGACGGTGGAAGGCGAAGTGGGCGCGCCCGGCGTGTACCAGTTGCTGCCCGGCGAGACGCTCAAGCAGCTGTTGGCGCGCGCCGGCGGTTTCACGCCGCAGGCTTATGTGTACGGCATCGAGTTCTCCCGCGAGGAAACCCGCGTGCGCCAGCGCGAGAACCTGCAGGCCGCGATCCAGCGGCTGGAGTCCCTGGCCGCAACTCAGGCGGCACGCGAGGCCGCGAACCAGCGAGCCGACGAGGCCGGCCGCAGCTCGCAGGTGAGTGCGGCCGCCACGCAGGCGCAGCTGCAGCGGCTGCGCACCCTGCAGCCGAACGGGCGCATCGCGCTGGAACTGGACTACGAGAAAAGCAGCCTCGACACGCTGCCCGACGTGCCGCTGGACAACGGCGACCGCGTCGTGGTGCCGGCGCGCCCCGGCTTCGTGACGGTCTCGGGCGCGGTGGCCAACAACAACGCCTACCTGTGGAAGCCGGGCCGAACCGCCGGCGACTATGTGAAGCTCGCGGGCACCGAGGAGTCGGCCGACACCTCGCAGATGTTCATCCTGCGAGCGGACGGCACGGTGATGCACGGCAACGACCGCCGCGGGCTCTTCAGCAGCGGCGTTGCCTCGGCCGAGCTGCATCCCGGCGACGCTGTGATCATTCCCAACCAGCTCGACTACGAGACCTGGGGCCGCGCACTGGTGCGCAACCTGAAGGACTGGTCGGCCATCTTCTACCAGTTCGGCCTGGGTGCCGCGGCGATCCAGACGCTGCGCAACAACTGAGCAACACACGGCATGGAAACATCCGATCGAGAGCTGTCGGCCGTGCATGCGCCGCAGGAGCAGTACCTGGAAGACGAAGGAATCAGCCTGCTGGACCTGCTGACGTGGGTCGGCGAGGGCAAGCGGCTGATCGCGGTCGTGACCGGCGCCGCGATCGTGGGTTCGGTGGTGGTGTCGCTGCTGCTGCCCAACGAGTACACCGGACGCACGACACTGCTGCCACCCACCCAGCAGCAGTCCGGCGGCGCCGCGGCGGCGCTGGCAGCCCTCGGCGCGCTGGGCGGGGCCGCAGGCGCGCTGAGCGCCAAGACGCCCGACGAGCTCTACGTGAACCTGCTCAAGAGCGATTCGGTGTTGCGTGCGCTCGATGCCGAGTTCAAGCTCCGCGAGCGCTACGACATCGAGAGCTTCGAGTCGCTGCGCAAGGCGATGCCCAAGGTGACGCGGGTGAGCAGCGACAAGAAGTCCGGCGTCATCACGGTCGAAGTCGATGACAAGGACCCGCAGTTCGCCGCCCAGCTCGCCAACGGCTATGCCGCCGAAGTCGGCAAGCTGCTCGATCGCCTGGCCGTCACCGAGGCGCAGCAGCGGCGCAAGTTCTACGAGAAGCAGCTGCAAGACACCAAGAACAACCTGATCAAGGCCGATCAGGACATGCAGAAGACGCAGGAGAAGAGCGGCATGGTCGTGCTGGACAAGCAGGCCGAGGCCATTCTCACCAACATGGCCAAGCTGCGGGTCGAGATCGCCGAGCGCGAAGTGCAGCTGCGGGTGCTGCGCACCGCGGCCACGGCCGAAAACCCGGACGTCACGCGACTCAGCAGCGAGGTGGCCGGGCTTCGGGCCGAGCTGCGTCGCATGGAGTCGGCGCAGAACGCCAGCGGCAGCATGATCGACATGCCCGCAGGCAAGCTGCCCGAGGCGGCGGCAGAGTGGATCCGGGCCCGCCGCGAGGTGAAGTTCCAGGAGACGCTGCTCGAGAGCATGCTGCGGCAGTATGAAGTCGCCAAGCTCGACGAAGCCAAGGAGGGTCCCGCGCTCCAGCAGATCGACACGGCGGTGCCGCCGGACCGCAAGTCCAAGCCCGGGCGCGGCGTGATCGTCATGGCGACCACCTTGCTGGCCCTGCTGGGCAGCGCGCTGTTCGTCGTGGCGCGTCGCTACCTGGCCCTCGAACGCGAGCGCGACCCGAGCCGTGGCGCCGCCTGGGAAGGCTTGCGGCGCGCATGGCGCCTGCGCCGCGGCTGACGCTTCACGCCACCCGCTTCAGGCAGCCCGGCTGCTCAGGCGGACCCGCCCTCGCGGCGTGTCCAGCACCGCGACGACGGCCGCAGCGCCTTGGGCCAGCTCGACGCCGGCCGGGGCCCCCAGGGCGCCCAGCGCACCGGCCAGGGCCGAGGTGTCCGGCTGATCGAGCCGCAGCGACAGCAGCTCGACGCCGCTCGCGGGCAGGCGGTCGGTGGGGTGCTCTTCGCCCCACTCGATCAGCGTCGGCAGCGCCCCGCCCATCGACAGCCGTCCGTCATCGCGCACGCCGATGCGCCAGCCCAACTCGCCGGTCGGCGTCGGACGCGATGCGGCGATGACGGTGCCTGCCTCCAGCCCGAGTGCTGCCCAGTCCGATGCGGCTTGGTCGATGTCGCCGCAACGCGCCGCCCAGTGGATGAGCCGCGGCTGCCCCGCAATGGATGCCTGCAGGCCGGCGTCATCGAGGCCGAACCAGCGCGCCCGCCCGGGCGCCGGCACGTCGCGGTCGATGGCGATGATCTCGAAGTAGGCGCGCGGGAAGGCCGCGCCGTCGAGCGCGAACACCCGGTTGTGCGTGCCCATCAGCCCATGCCTGCCGCCGGGCCCGGGTGTGAGACCCAGCGTCGCCTCGCACCAGGCGACGCCCTCGTCGAGCGTCGCCGCAGCCACCACGAGATGATCGAGTTGCAGCACCATCGCTCGACGGGTCACAGGGTCAGGCGACCCTCGACGCAGGTCACGCTTTGCCCCCCGATCCAGACGTCGTCACCGATGCGCTCGACGAACACCCGGCCGGCGCGCCCCAGCGCCGTTCCCTGGCTCGCCACGTAGCGCCCGGGCGCCAGTCCGGCCCCGATGAGCCATTGCGCCAGTCCGGCGTTCAGGCTGCCGGTCACCGGGTCCTCGGGCACGCCCAGTGTGGGCACGAAGGCCCGCACCTCGAAGGCGCATTCGCCGCCCGGCGGGCAGGCGCCCACCACGCCCAGCTTGAGCGGCTGCATGGCCGCGAAGTCGGGCTGCAGCGCCAGCACGGCCTGCGCCGAGTCGAGCAGGGCCGCCACCCAGCCCGGGCCGTTGTCCACCCACTGCACCGCGCGCAGCGCCGAACGCGGCAGCTGCAGGCAGCGGGCGACCTGGTCGCAGGTGGCGTCGTCGGCCGGGCCGCTGCGGCGCAGCGGCGGCGCGGCAAACGCAAGCCGCTCGCCGTCGCGGCGGATCTTCACCAGGCCGACTTCGCACTGCTGGATCACCAGCTGCCCGTCGCGTGGCCTTCCGCCCGCGGCAAGCCAGGCGTGGCAGCTGCCGAGCGTGGGGTGGCCGGCGAACGGCAGCTCGCCGCCGGGCGTGAAGATGCGCACGCGGTAGTCGGCGCCGGGCATGGTGGGCTGCAGCAGGAAGGTGGTTTCCGACAGGTTGGTCCACCGGGCGAACTCGGCCATCTGCTCGTCGGACAGGCCGTCGGCATCGAACACCACCGCCAGCGCGTTGCCCTTGAGCGCCCGATCGGTGAAGACGTCGACTTCGGTGTAGCGATGCTGCGACGTCATCTAGGCCGCCTTCCTGTGAGCCAGCTCCAGCGTGCGGGCCAGCGCGGCCACGCCCTGCCCGATGCGCTCGGGCGACACCGTCACGAAGCTCAGCCGCAGCGTGCTGGCCTGCGGTGCGTCGGCGTAGAACGCGGCGCCGGGCACGAAGGCCATGCCCTGCTCCACCGCCTGCGGCAGCAGCGCCATCGCATCGAAGCCCGCCGGCAGCGTGACCCAGAAGAACATGCCGCCGGCCGGCACCTGCCAGCGGCAGCCCGGCGGCATGTGGCGCTCGAGAGCGGCGGCCATGGCGTCGCGCTGGGCCTTGTAGCGTGCACGGATGGTGGGCACGTGGGTCGCGAGGAAGCCGTCCTTGATGACCTCGTGCACCACCCGCTGGTTGAACACGGGGGTGTGCAGGTCGGCGGCCTGCTTGGCCTGCAGCAGCTTGGGGCCGAGCGCATGGGGCGCGACCACGTAGCCCAGCCTCAGGCCGGGCGCCAGCACCTTGGAGAAGGAGCCCAGGTAGACCACGCCTTCGGCCCAGCGCGAAGCCAGCGGCGCAGGCGGCGGTGTGTCGAACCACAGGTCGCCGTAGGGGTTGTCTTCGAGCAGGGGCACCCCGGCCGCCTGCGCGGCGGCCACCAGCGCGGCACGGCGAGCCTCGCCCAGCGTGCGGCCGCTCGGGTTCTGGAAGTTCGGCAGCAGGTAGGCGAAGCGCACGCCGGCCGCCGCGCGCAGCGCCTCGGGCGTGGGGCCTTCGTCGTCGGTGGCCAGCGATTCGATGGCCGGCTCATAGGGCGTGAAGGCCTGCAGGGCGCCGAGGTAGGTGGGCGTTTCCACCGCCACGCGCGCGCCCGCGTCGATGAGCACCTTGGCGCACAGGTCCAGGCCCTGCTGCGAGCCGGTGGTGATGAGCACCTGGCTGGCGTCGGCGCGGATGCCGGATTCGGCGAGGTGCTGCGCCACCCACTCGCGCAGCGGGCCATACCCTTCGCTGGCCGCGTATTGCAGCGCCTCGCGCGGCGCGTCGCGCAGCACGCGGTCGGCGGCCTCGCGCATCGCCTCGACGGGAAAGGTCTCGGGCGACGGCAGGCCGCCTGCCAGCGAGATGATCCCGGGCCGCTCGGTCACCTTCAGGATCTCGCGGATGATCGACGGGTTCATGCGTTCGGCGCGGCGCGCCAGGGTCCAGCTCATCGGGGTGTCTCCGTTCACGTTCACATTCAATTCATCGCATGGCGCCGCGGCTGCGGCCTTGCCGGCAGCCGCTTGCCGACGAACACCGTGGCGATCACCGCCAGCGCAAAGCCGACCGTCAGCAGGTCGAGCCGCTCGCCGAGCAGCGGCACCGCCGCCAGCATCGACGCGAAGGGCTGCACCAGCTGTACCTGGCTGACCCGCAGCGTGCCGCCCAGGGCGAGGCCTCGATACCAGGCAAAGAAGCCCAGCCACATCGACACGGTGGACACATAGACGAAACCAGCCCACGAGGCGAGCCGCACCGGGCCGCCGGGCGCGATCTGGCTCCAATGCACCGTCGCCTGCCAGGCGGTCAGCGGCAGCGTGAGCGGCAGGCACAGCACCAGCATCCAGCAGATCACCTGCGGGCCGTTCAGGCCGTCGCCGGTGAGACGCGCACCGCCCACGTAGCCGACCGCCGCGCTCAACACCGCCAGCAGCAGCAGGCCGTCGGCCAGATGGAAGCCGCCGCCGCCCTTGAGCCACGCGTAGGTCGCCACCAGCGCGCAGCCGAACACCGCGCAGGCCCAGAAGGCCGCCGGCGGCCGCTGCCGGAGCCACCAGGCGCCCACCACCGCAGTGGCCAGCGGCAGGAAGCCGGTGATCACCGCGGCATGCACCGCCTCGACGTAACGCACCGCCCAGCCCGAGAACAGGGGAAAACCGAACACCACGCCGGCAGCCGACAGGGCCAGCAGCAGCCACTGGTCGCGCCGCGGCCACGGTGCCCGCGTGAGGAGCAGCCAGCCGATCGACAGCAGCCCGGCCACCGCGGCGCGGCCGATGGCCACGAAGGCGGGCGGCAGCTGCGGGTCGTCCACCGGCCCGCCGGCCAGCCGCGTCATCGGGATGCTGAGGGCGAACATCAGCACGCCGGCAAGGCCGAGCCAGAAGCCGCGCCGCTCTTGCGACGCAGCGCCCGGCAGCGGCAGGCTCGCGCCGGCGCGGTTCATACGGTCACCATCCAGGCGGCCGTCAGCACCAGCACGAGGCCCATGCCGCGGTTGAACCACAAGAGCCGCCTGCCCTGCGCCAGCCAGCCGCGCAGGAGCGAGCCCACGAGCGCGTAGCAGAAGTTGGAGGCGAAGGCGAACACCACCATCACCGCCAGCACCTGGCCGAGCCGTGCCACGGTGGCCGGCACGTCGCCGCCCGCGGGCGCCACCCAGCCGGCGGCGATGGTGAGCGCGAGCATCCAGGCCTTGATGTTCACGAACTGCAGCGCCATGCCCTGCGGGAAGCTCACGTTCAGGCGCTTCGCGTCGGCTTCGCCGAGCACGCCGGTGTTGGCCAGCTTCCAGGCCAGCCACAGCAGATAGGCCACGCCCACCGCCTTGACCGCCCAGCGCAGCGCCGGCACCGCCAGCACCAGCGCGCCCAGACCTGCACCGCACAGGAGCATCAGCAGCGACCAGCCCACCGGTACGGCCAGGCAGAACGGCAGCGCCCGCTTCAGGCCGAAGTTGGCCGCCAGCGCCGTGGACAGCGTGGTGTTGGGGCCCGGGCTGAAGGACATCGCGGTGGCGAAGAACAGCAGCGCGCCGAACTCCTGCGCCGTCATCGCCGCACCTGGAAAAGATGAGGGGGATCGAAGAACATGAAGCGACCCAGTGTATGGACAACACCAACACAGCACCAATACACTGAACCCGCGCAGCTGAATTTCTGTATCGGCCCCGCGCCCAACACAAGTCCGCCCCATGAACGCTCCCCTCGCCTCGGCCTTGCTCGCGGCTCCGCTGGCCCGTGACGCCGGCGCCACGCTCACCGACCAGCTGGCCGCGCGCTTTGCCGAGCGCATCCGCCAGCGGCTGCTGCCGCCGGGCACCCGGCTGCCGTCGGTGCGCGAATGCGCCAGGCGCCACGGCATCAGCGCCTACACCGTGGTGGCCGCCTACGACCAGCTGCTGGCGCAGGGGTTGATCGAAGCCCGCAAGCAGCGCGGCTTCTTCGTGCGCGAGGTCCGCTCGGCCGCGCCGCCCGCCGCGGTGGGCCACGTGAAACCACGGCCCGAGGTGCGGCCCAGCGCGCCGGTGGACGCGGCAGCGCTGATCCGCGGCATGTTCAACCAGCCCGGCGTGCACGGCATGCCGGGGCTGGGCACGCTGCCGGCCGAATGGCTGGACCTGCCCATCCTGAGCGCCGCGCTGCGCCGCGTGACGGCCGGCGAACGCCTGGCGCCGCTCGCGCTGCATTACGGAGAGCCGGCCGGCGACACGCGGCTGCGCAACGCGCTGGCCATGAAGCTGGCGGACTTCGGCGTGAAGGCGGGGCCGGAGCAGATCGTCACCACGGCAGGCGCAACGCAGGGGCTGGACATCATCTCGCGCACCTTGCTGCAACCCGGCGACGCCGTGCTGGTGGACGAACCCGGCTGGGCGGTGGAATTCGCCCGGCTCGGGCAGCTGGGCGTGCGCATCCTGCCGGTGCCGCGCGGGCCCGAGGGGCCGGACCTCGCCACCATGCGCATGCTGGCCGAGACACACAAGCCGCGCCTGTATGCCACCGTGTCGGTGCTGCACAACCCCACCGGCTACACGCTGTCGCTGGCGTCCGCCCACCAGGTGCTGAAGCTGGCCGAGACCTACGACTTCCACATCACCGAAGACGACACCTATGCCCACCTGGCGCCGGCCCATGCGCCGCGGCTGTCGGCCCTCGACGGACTGCAGCGCACGATCTACGTCTCGGGTTTCTCGAAGATCCTCACGCCCGCCTGGCGGGTGGGCTTCGTCGCCGCCTCGCGCAAGCTCGTGGAACGTTTCATCGACGTGAAGCTGCTCACCACCCTCACCACCCCGGCGGTGCTGGAGCAGGCCGTCGCGTTGTGCCTGGAGCAGGGCCAGCTGCGCCGCCACGCCGAGCGGGTGGTGCAGAAGCTCGACGCGGCACGCTCGCGCAGCGTGGCCCTCGCGCAGGAGGCCGGCATGCGCTTCGTTGCCGAGCCGGCCGGGCTGTTCGGCTGGGTCGACACTGGCGTGGACACCGACCGCCTGGCCGCCACGATGCTCGACGACGGCTGGCTGCTGGCCCCGGGGTCGCTGTTCCACGCCTCGCACCGGCCGACCACGCTGATGCGCATCAACTTCGCGACGTCGCAGGACGCGCGGCTCTGGCGCGCCGTGCAGCAGGCACGCCGGCACCTGGGCTGACGTTTCCGGATGCACCGCGTGTAACGCCCGCACGAATGCCGGAAACCGGGTTGTTTCAGACCTAAAGTCGTGCCCATGGACGAGCCGACCATCCCCTTTGGCGAACCGGAGCTGTGGCGCGTGAGCGCCTTCCAGCGCGCCATGAGCGAGCTCGCTGCCATGCCCGACCCGTCTTCCGGGTTGGGCACGCGCCTGTCTTCGCTCAGCCCTTCCCTGCTGGCCGACCTGCAGCGCTTCGAGCACACGCCCCACGGCGCCGAAGTGCTGGAGGTCATGGCCGCCTGCCTGCGCCACTCACAGAACGTGGCGATCCACCTCGACCGTGAAGGCTTCGTGGTGCCGCTGACGGTGTTTCCGCGCGAACGCCTGTTCCACTCGCCGCTGCCGATGGCTTCGCTGCTGGAACCCAGCCTGGCCAACCTGCGGCTGCTGCAGGTCGAGCCGGCGGTGCTCAAGCCGCCGGGCCACAAGCACAGCGAGCTGGTGGGCGCCGCGCACCTGTACCACCCCCTGGGCACGCTGCTGTGGCTGCTGGCGCTGTACGGGCCGCGCCGTGAGTTGCTGCCCGAGATCGCGGGGCCCGCGGTCTACCGCGTCGCGCCCGGGCTGGACCTGCGCAACCTCGAGATCAGCGGTGCGCTGGCTTCGGCCATTGCCCGGCTGCGGCGCGAAGCGGTGCCGCTGCGTGCCCTGGCCGAATGGCCCGGGCTCGACGTGGAGCGCGCCAGCCGGCTGCTCAACGCGCTGTACCTGCAGTCGGGCCTGATGATCAGCCGCACCCACCCGGCCGCGCTTTCGAGCGGCTGGCTGGCGTCGCTGACACGGGGGCGGCGCGAAGAGGGGTAGGAGCCGGCGGCGCTCACCGCGCAGCCTCAGCGGGCCGCCAAGGCTTCCCAGCGCTCGAGCAGCTGCATCAGCTCGTCCTCGATCTGCGCATAGCGGGCCTGCACCTGCGGCACGCGCTGGGGCGTGGCGGTGTAGAGCTCGGTGCCGGCGAGTTCGTCCGACAAGACCTTCTGCTCGGCTTCGAGCGCCTCGATGCGTGCGGGCAGCTCTTCGAGCTCGCGCTGCTCCTTGTAGCTGAGCTTGGTGCGCCGCGCGGGCGCTTCGGCCGCAGGCACGGCAGGCGCGGCTGCGGCCTGCTGGGCCTTGCTCTCGCGTGCCGCAGCCGTGGGTGGCGGCTGCAGGCCGCGTGCGCGCTGCGACTGCGCCAGCCAGTCTTCCACGCCGCCTTCGTACTCGCGCCAGCGCCCTTCGCCTTCGGCCACGATGGTGCTGGTGACCACGTTGTCGAGGAAGCGCCGGTCGTGGCTCACCAGGAACACGGTGCCCTCGTAGTTCTGCAGCAGGTCCTCGAGCAGCTCCAGCGTGTCGATGTCGAGGTCGTTGGTCGGTTCGTCGAGCACCAGCACGTTGGCTGGTCGTGCGAACAGGCGGGCCAGCAGCAGCCGGTTGCGTTCGCCGCCCGACAGGCTCTTCACCGGCGAGTTGGCGCGTTCGGGCGCAAACAGGAAGTCGCCGAGGTAGCTCATCACGTGCTTGCGCTGGGAGCCGATCTGGATCCATTCGCTGCCCGGACTGATGAAGTCGGCCAGCGTCGCCTCGGGCCTGAGCGTCTCGCGCATCTGGTCGAAGTAGGCCACCTGCAGGTTGCTGCCCTGCCGGATGCGGCCGCTGTCCGGCGCAAGCTCGCCGAGGATGAGCTTGAGCAGCGTGGTCTTGCCCGCGCCGTTGGGGCCGATCACGCCGACCTTGTCGCCGCGCAGGATGGTGGCGCCGAAGTCGCGCACGATCGGGCGGCCGCCGAAGCTCTTGGACACCCCGTCGAGCTCGGCGACGATCTTGCCGCTGGGCAGGCCGGCGTCGACGTCGAGCCTCACCCGGCCCACTGCCTCGCGCCGGGCGGCACGCGTGGCACGCAACGCGAGCAGCCGGTTCACCCGGCTCACGCTGCGCGTGCGGCGTGCTTCCACGCCCTTGCGCACCCACACCTCCTCCTGCGCCAGCAGCTTGTCGGCCCGGGCATTGGCCAGCGCCTCGGCTTCCAGCTCGCGCTGCTTGGTGGCCTCGTAGGCGGCGAAGTTGCCGGGATAGGAGCGCAGCACGCCGCGGTCGAGCTCGACGATGCGGCTGGCCACCGCGTCGAGGAAGGCCCGGTCGTGGGTGATCAGCACCACGGCGCCGCGGTAGGCGCCCAGGAGGTCCTGCAGCCACACGATGGCGTCGAGGTCGAGGTGGTTGGTGGGTTCGTCGAGCAGCAGGACGTCGGGCGCCGCGACCAGGGCCTGCGCGAGCGCCACACGCTTTTTCGTGCCGCCCGAAAGGGCATCCACCTTCGCGTCGGCGTCGAGATGCAGGCGATGCAGCGTTTCGCCGACACGCTGCTCCCAGGTCCAGCCGTCGAGCGCCTCGATGCGGGTCTGCAGGGCGTCCAGGTCTTCATCCCCGGCATGGGTTTCGTAGCGAGCGCGCAGCGCCTTCACTTCGGTGAGGCCCTCGCTCACCACGTCGAAGACGCTCGCGCCCGCGGCGAACGCCGGCTCCTGCGGCACGTAGAAGCGGCGCAGTCCCTGCTGCAGCTGCAGCAGCCCGTCGTCGGCCCTTTCGAGGCCGGCCAGGATCTTCAGCAGCGAGGACTTGCCGGCGCCGTTGCGGCCGATGAGGCCCAGGCGCTCGCCGGGTTCGAGCGACAGGTCGGCGCCGTCGAGCAGCGCGACGTGCCCGAAGGCGAGGTGGGCGTTGGAAAGCGTGATGAGGGCCATGCGCGGATTGTCGTTGCTAGCATCGCACCCGCTCCGGCCTCATGGACCCGCACATGCCCTTCGAGCTGATCCCGTTCAACCGCTATTTCAATTTTGCCGGCCGCATCGGCCGGCGCGGCTACCTGCGGCGCCTGCTGTTCGCCATGGTGCTGGCCTGGGGCGTGCCCTGGCTCATGACCGACGCGCTGGGCGCGAAGGACAACGCGCTGGCGGCGCTGGTGTGGATCGCCGCCCTGGGCGCGGCGTTCTGCCTGGTGCTGTCGGCCACGGCGAAGCGGCTGAAGGACGTGGGATTCAGCCCGGTGTGGTGTGTGCTGATGTTCCTTCCGCCGCTCGCGCTGGCGGTCGCCATCGGGCTCGTGCTGCTGCCGCCGAACAACAACGCGGGGCGCTACGGCGCGCGGCACTCCGGCTGAAGCATCTCTCTCAGGCGAGCGCCGCCTCCAGCGCGTCGATGAACATCTTCGGCACGTCGAAGCCCGCCTGCTGCGTGATTTCCTGGAAGCAGGTGGGGCTGGTGACGTTGATCTCGGTGAGGTAGTCGCCGATCACGTCGAGCCCGACCAGCAGCAGGCCCCGGGCAGCCAGCGTGGGGCCCAGCGCTTCGGCGATCTCGCGGTCTCGCGCCGACAGCGGCTGCGCCACCCCCTTGCCGCCGGCCGCGAGGTTGCCGCGCACCTCGGAGCCCTGCGGAATCCGCGCCAGCGAAAACGGCACCGGCTTGCCGCCGATGACGAGGATGCGCTTGTCGCCCTGGGTGATCTCGGGCACGAAGCGCTGCACCATCAGCGTGGTGGCCCCGTGGTGGTTGAGCGTCTCGATGATGCTGCCCAGGTTCAGCCCATCGTCCCTGACGCGGAAGATGCCCATGCCGCCCATGCCGTCGAGCGGTTTCAGGATGACGTCGCGATGTTCGGCATGGAAGTCGCGCACTTCGCCGGCATCGCGGGTCACGAGCGTGGGCGAGCAGAACTGCGCGAACTCCATCACCGCGAGCTTTTCCGGGTGGTCGCGCAGCGACGCCGGCCTGTTGAAGACCCGCGCGCCTTCGCGCTCGGCCTGCTCGAGCAGGTGGGTGGCGTAGAAATATTCGCTGTCGAAGGGCGGATCCTTGCGCATCAGCACCGCGTCCACATCGGCCAGCGCCAGCCTGGTTTCTCCGCGCACCGAGTACCAGTCGTGCGCATCGCCCGTCAGCTCGATCTGCCGGCAGGCCGCGGCCACCTTGCCGCCGCTCTTCCAGCTGACGTGCCTGGGCTCGCAGGCCAGCAGCTCGTGGCCGCGGCGGGCTGCCTCGCGCATCATCGAGAAGGTGGTGTCCTTGTAGGTCTTGAAGTGATCGAGCGGATCGGCAACGAACAGCAGCTTCATGGTGGTGGGGGTGCGAGAGGTCAGCGGGGGAAACGCGAGCGTCCGTACTGTTGCACAAGCCATGCGATCGTGCCTGCCACCACGCCCCAGAACGCGGAGCCGATGCCGGCGATGGCCACGCCCGACAAGGTGACGAGGAAGGTGATGAGGGCCGCCTCGCGATGGTCTTCGTCCTTGAGCGCCACATGCAGCCCGCCGCCGATGGTGCCCAGCAGCGCAAGCCCCGCGATGGCGGCGACGAGTTCGCGCGGGAAGGCGGTGAGCACACCGGTGACCGCAGCGCCGAACAGGCCGATCACCACGTAGATGGCGCCGCAGGCCGCCGCCGCCACATAGCGCCGCGCCGGATCGGGGTGGGCCTCGCGCCCCATGCAGATGGCCGCGGTGATGGCCGACAGGTTGAGCGCAAAGGCGCCGAAGGGCGCCAGCACCAGCGTGGCGAGCCCGGTGAGGGTGATGATGCGGGAGATCGGCATCTCGTAGCCGGCCGCCTGGATGGCCGCCACCCCCGGCAGGTTCTGCGAGGCCATGGTCACGATGAACAACGGCAGCGCGAGGCTCACCGCCGCCTCGACCGAGAAGCGGGGCGCGGTGAACACCGGCATCGTCCAGCTCCATGCGATGGCCTCGGTGCGCAGCTGCCCCTGCCACGCGACGAAGGCCGTGCCCACCGCCAGCACCGCCACCACCGCGTAACGCGGCCACCAGCGCCGCCCGACGAGGTAGGCGGCCAGCATCAGCACCACCAGCGGCAGCGCCGTCCGGGCGGCCACGAACGCCTCGAGGCCGAAACGGGCCAGCACGCCGGCCAGCAGGGCCGAAGCCAGCGGCATGGGGATGCGCTTCATCACCCGCTCGAACCAGCCGGTGGCGCCGGCCAGGGTGATGAGCAGGCCGCACAGCAGGAACGCACCCACGGCGTCGGCCATCGTATGACCCACCCCGGCCGTGGCCAGCACCGCCGCCCCGGGCGTGGACCACGCCACCATCACCGGCTTTCGCCACCACAACGACGGCAGCAGCGAACACAGTCCCATGCCGATGCCCAGGGCCCACATCCAGGAGCTGATCTGCGCAGGCGTGGCCCCGAAGGCCAGCGCCGCCTGGAACACGATGGCCACCGAACTGGTGAAGCCGACCAGCACGGCGACGAAGCCGGCCACGAGGGCGGACAGGGAGAAGTCTTGCAGCACACGCATGGGCAAACGGCGCGAGAAAGCGCGCAATGCTGCCCGAGAAACGGGAAAGCCGCCGGGCCCAGTGAATTCGAGTGGACGCAGTGGATCCGGCTCCGCCGGTCCACCAGCGTCGCCCCCCTTGAGGGGGGAGCGGCCCTGCCGCTCCGGGGGTGGGCCTATATCTCCAGCTTGGAACCCAGCTCCACCACCCGGTTGGTCGGCAGGTAGAGGAAGTCGGCGGCCGCCGCGGCGTTGCGGTGCATGCTCACGAACAGCTTCTCGCGCCAGTGCGCCATGCCCGAGCCAATGGTGGGCGTCACGATGTCGCGCGAGAGGAAGTAGCTGGTTTCCATGTCGTCGAGCTGCACGCCGCGGCTGGCCAGCAGCTGCAGCGCCTCGGGCACGTCGGGCTCGTTCTTGAAGCCGAAGTGCAGGGTGATCTGCCAGCAGTTGTGCCCGAGCGGCTCGATCTCGCAGCGCCTGTTGAAGCCGATCCACGGCAGCTCGTGGTGCTGCACGGTGACGAACAGGTTCTGCTCGTGCAGCACCTTGTTGTGCTTCAGGTTGTGCAGCAGCGCATTGGGCGTGCTGCCCTTTTCCGAGGACAGGAACACCGCCGTGCCCGGCACCCGGGTGGGCGGGCTCAGGAACACCGAGTCGAGGAAGGCCTTCAGCTCGATCGCCTCGTCACGCAGACGTTCGCTCATCAGGTGGCGGCCTTGCTTCCAGGTCATCATCAGCGTGAACACCGCCGCGCCGATCAGCAACGGGAACCAGCCGCCCTCGAAGATCTTGATGACGTTGGCCGAGAAGAAGAGGATGTCCACCACGAAGAAGAACCCGGTGGCGGCGATGCACAGCGCCCAGGGGTACTTCCAGCCGTAGTGGATGACGAAGAAGGTCATCGTCGTGGTGATCAGCATGTCGGTGGTGACCGTGATGCCGTAGGCCGCAGCCAGCTTGCTGCTGGAGCCGAAGGCCACCACCGCCAGCACGATGCTGATGTACAGCGCCCAGTTGATGAAGGGCACGTAGATCTGCCCGGTCTCGCGCACCGAGGTGTGCTGGATGCGCAGGCGCGGCAGGTAGCCCAGCTGGATGGCCTGCTTCGTGACCGAGAACGCCGCGGAGATCAGCGCCTGCGAGGCGATCACCGTGGCGGCGGTGGCCAGCCCGATCAGGGGCACGACCGCCCACGACGGCGCCATCTCGTAAAAAGGGTTGCTGACCTTTTCGGGGTAGGCCAGCAGCATGGCACCCTGGCCGAAGTAGTTGAGCACCAGCGCCGGCATCACCAGGCCGAACCACGCCACGCGGATCGGTCGCTTGCCGAAATGGCCCATGTCGGCGTAGAGCGCCTCGGCACCGGTCACGCACAGCACCACCGCGCCGAGCGAGATGAAGGCGAGCACCGGGTGGTTGAACATGAACAGCAGCCCGTAGTGCGGGCTGAGCGCGGCCAGCACGGTGGGGTTCTGAACGATGTGCACGAGGCCCAGCACGGCCAGCGCCAGGAACCACACCACGGTGATTGGTCCGAAGAAGCGCCCGATGCCGCCGGTACCGTGCCGTTGCACGGCAAAGAGGAGCGTGAGCACCACCAGCGTGACCGGCACGACGTAGGGCTTGAGCCCGGGGGCCGCCACTTCGAGCCCCTCCACCGCCGACAGCACCGAGATGGCCGGCGTGATGACGCCGTCGCCGAAAAAGATGGCGGTGCCGAACACGCCGAGGATCAGCAGCCGCCGGCGCAGCACCGGCCGCTCCTTCACCGCCTGCGAGGCCAGCGCCAGCATCGCGATCAGGCCGCCCTCGCCGTGGTTGTCGGCGCGCAGGATCAGCAGCACGTACTTCAGCGACACGATGACCGTGAGGGTCCAGAACACCATCGACAGGATGCCGAAGATGTTGTCCGCCGTGACCGCGAGCTGGCCGTGCGCGAAGACCTCCTTCAGCGCGTACAGCGGGCTGGTGCCGATGTCGCCGTAGACGATGCCGATGGCGCCGAGCGTGAGTGCGGCCAGCTTGGAACCGGTGGGCGGGGCTTGGGGGCTGGATTGCACTGAAACGGCAACGGAGTCGGAAAGCCCGCCATTGTGCGCCTGCGCGTCGGGGCGGCCACAGCCCGGATGTTGCAGCGCAGCAACGCCCCGCCGCCCGCTCAGGCGGCCGGCGCCGTCACTCGTAGACCTCGGCGTCCGGGTCGGTGGCTTCCAGCTCGTAGCTGGCCGCCAGCATGGCCAGCCGGCCGATCACGCCGTACATGTAGAAGCGGTTGGGCGCGCTCGCCCCGGGCTTTTCGCCCGGCTTGGGCAGGTGGTGCGACTCGGCAAAGGCCAGCGGCACGAAGCTCGAGCCGGGCGCATTGAGGTTTTCGTCGATGCCGCGCTCGGCATGCACCCGGTAGAAGCCGCCCACCACGTAGCGGTCGATCATGTAGACCACCGGCTCGGCCACCGCCTCGTTGATGCGCTCGTAGGTCGGCACGCCTTCCTGGATGATCACCTCGCTCACCTCCTGGCCGTCCTTGATGACGCTCATCTTGTTGCGCGTCTTGCGGTTCAGGTCGGTGAGTTCCTTCGCATCGCGCACGGTCATGATGCCCATGCCGTAGGTGCCGTTGTCGGCCTTCACGACGACGAACGGCTTCTCGTTGATGCCGTATTCCTTGTACTTGCGGCGCACCTTCGACAGCAGCGCGTCGACGTTGCTCTGCAGGCATTCCTGCCCGGTGCCGTTGGCGAAGTCGACCTCGCCGCACTTGGCGAACATCGGGTTGATGAGCCAGGGGTCCATGCCCAGCAGCTTGGCGAATTTCTTCGCCACTTCCTCGTAGGCGTCGAAGTGCTGGCTCTTGCGCCGCACCGCCCAGCCGGCGTGCAGCGGGGGCAGCAGGTACTGCTCGTGGATGTTCTCGAGCACCTTGGGGATGCCGGCCGACAGGTCGTTGTTGAGCAGGATGGTGCAGGGATCGAAGTCCTTCAGTCCCAGGCGCCGCTTGGTGCGCACCAGGGGCTCCACCATGATGTGGCTGCCGTCGGGCAGGTCGAGCCGGGTCGGCTCCTTGATGGCTTCGTCCAGCGAGCCCACCCGCACGTTCAGGCCGGCCAGCGAAAAGATCTGGATGAGCCGCGCGACGTTGGTCAGGTAGAAGGTGTTGCGGGTGTGCTTCTCGGGAATGAGCAGCAGGTTCTTCGCTTCGGGGCAGATCTTCTCGATGGCCGCCATGGCCGCCTGCACCGCCAGCGGCAGCATCTCGGGCGTGAGGTTGTTGAAGCCGCCCGGGTAGAGGTTGGTGTCCACCGGCGCCAGCTTGAATCCGGCATTGCGCACGTCGACCGAGGTATAGAACGGCGGCGTGTGCTCCATCCACTCGAGGCGGAACCAGCGCTCGATGGCCGGCATGGATTCGAGGATGCGCTGCTCGAGTTCGTTGATGGGGCCGGTGAGCGCGGTGATGAGATGGGGGACCATGGCTGCGGGGGAAGGAAGGCGGAGCGGCGGGGGCGCGAGGCGAAGATTCTAGGAGTTGAGGTCAACCCTAGCAGACACAAGGCGCCGCGCCAAACCCGTGCGCGCAATGAAAAAGGCCGCCCGGAGGCGGCCTCTGCGTCGCGGGCCGAGCCCGCGCTCACTCTCGTTCCATGCGCCGGCGTGCGGCGCATGGCGCAAGGTCACTTGTGATAGGCGGTCTCGCCGTGGGCGGCGATGTCCAGGCCTTCGCGCTCTTCTTCTTCGCTCACACGCAGGCCGATCACCAGGTCGACGATCTTGTAGGCGACCAGCGAGACGATGCCGGACCACACGATGGTCAGCAGCACGGCCTTGAGCTGGACCCAGACCTGCGCGCCGATGGAGTAGTCGGCCGGCGTGACCATGGTCGCCGTGACCCAGTCGGCCACGAAGCCGGGACCGCCCAGCGCGGGGGAGTTGAACACGCCGGTCAGCAGCGCACCGACGATGCCGCCGACGCCATGCACGCCGAACACGTCGAGCGAGTCGTCGGCACCCAGCAGCTTCTTCAGGCCGTTCACGCCCCACAGGCAGGCGAAGCCGGCGATCAGGCCGATGACCAGTGCCCCCACGATGCCGACGTTGCCGGCGGCCGGCGTGATGGCCACCAGGCCGGCCACGGCGCCCGAGGCCGCACCCAGCATCGAGGCCTTGCCCTTGATCAGCGCTTCACCCATGCACCAGGCCAGCACGGCGGCGGCGGTGGCAGCGAAGGTGTTGATGAACGCGAGGGCGGCGAAGCCGTTGGCCTCGAGCGCCGAGCCGGCGTTGAAGCCGAACCAGCCCACCCACAGCAGCGAGGCGCCGACCATCGTGAGCGTCAGCGAGTGCGGCGTGAAGGCTTCCTTGCCGTAGCCCACGCGCTTGCCGACCATGTAGGCACCCACCAGGCCCGCGACGGCGGCGTTGATGTGCACCACGGTGCCGCCAGCGAAGTCGAGCGCGCCCCACTGCCAGATCTGGCCGGCCTTGCCGGTCATCTGGTCGACCACTTCCTTGCTGGCGTAGGCGTCCGGGCCCATCCAGAACCAGACCATGTGGGCGATCGGCGCGTAGCTGAAGGTGAACCACAGCACCATGAACAGCAGCACCGCCGAGAACTTGATGCGCTCGGCGAAGGCGCCCACGATCAGGCAGCAGGTGATGCCGGCGAAGGTGGCCTGGAAGGCGGCGAACACGATCTCGGGGATGTAGACGCCCTTGCTGAACGTGGCGGCCGGGGCGAAGGTGCCCGCGACGTTGTCCCAGGTGCCCTTCATGAACAGCCGGTCGAGGCCGCCGACGTAGGCATTGCCCTCGGTGAACGCCAGGCTGTAGCCGTAGATGAACCACAGCACGACGATCAGCGAGAAGGTCACCATCACCTGCATCAGCACCGACAGCATGTTCTTGCTGCGCACCAGGCCGCCGTAGAACAGCGCCAGGCCCGGGATGGTCATGAGGATCACCAGCAGCGTGGACACCAGCATCCAGGCGGTGTCACCCTTGTTGATCACCGGAGCTGCAGCCGGCGCGGCCGCGGAGGCTGCTTCGGCGGCGGGCGCCGCAGCGGCGGAGGCTGCCTCGGCAACGGCCGCGGCAGCAGGCGCGGAAGCCGCGTCCTGGGCCATTGCCGCACCGGCAAAGCCCAGGACCGCCAGGCCCAGCACGAAAGAAGCGATGAGTTTTCGCATCATGGTCGTCTCTCTAGGTTCTCTCTCGAATGGGGGCGGCGGCTTAGAGCGCGTCCTTGCCGGTTTCGCCGGTGCGGATGCGGATCACCTGCTCCAGCGTGGTCACGAAGATCTTGCCGTCACCGATCTTGCCGGTGCGGGCCGAACCTTCGATGGCCTCGATCACGCGGTCGACGACCCCGTCGTCCACGGCCGCCTCGATCTTCACCTTCGGCAGGAAGTCGACCACGTATTCCGCACCGCGGTAAAGCTCGGTGTGGCCCTTTTGGCGGCCGAAGCCCTTGACTTCGGTCACCGTGATGCCCTGAACGCCGATGGCGCTCAGGGCTTCACGCACTTCATCAAGCTTGAACGGCTTGACGATGGCGGTCACCATCTTCATGGTTGTCTCCGTTTTCCTCAGAAGTTGTACTTGACGCCGACAACGACGCCGGTCTTGCCCAGGAACTTCGTGCTGTTGGCCCGCGGGCCAGGCACATAGAAGTTCTTGTCGGCATCGGTACCGACCGCCGCGAGACTGACGACGAGGCCCTTGACGACCTCCTTCGCAACGGTGACGGAGTAGTCGGTATACGAAGCCGGGCCCTCGAACGGACCCTTGATCTTCTGGTAGCCCAGATGCGGCGTGAACATCAGCCCGTAGGGCAGTTCGAACGTCGCGGAGGCATCGAGGTAGTAGCTGTTCTTGCTGTCCCGGTTGCCGAACGTGTCGGTCAGCGAATGCGAGTACTTGAGCGTGGCCGGACCGAACGTCAGTGCGCCGTAGATCTCGGTGGTGTCGGCATCGGGGTTCAGGTTGTTGTCCGGGTACCAGTACTGCAGCGCGCCCACATCGAAGCTCAGGCCTTCGGTGATGCCGCCCTTGTAGCCGCCGTAGAGGTCGATCTCGACGTCGGAGTCGCCGCCGGCGTCCTGGATCCACTTGATCGTCGACGCCCAGGTGCCGACGTAGAAACCGCTCGAATGCGAGTAATCGATGCCCCCTTGCACCGCCGGCTTCAGGCGCGTCTGCGAGATGCCGCGATAGCGGTAGTCGCTCACCGCGCCCGCATTGAAGGCAAACGTGTGTTCATCGGCTGCCTGCGCCACACCAGGCAGGGCCGTCACCGCCAGCGTGGCCGCAAGGGCCCTCAACGACTTCTTCATGGGTTCTCTCCACTCCAGGTTGGACAGCATCGGATCCAGGACCGACCTCTGCACGATCCGTGCCACTGCGCCAATAGGGGGAGCGACGAACTGAAAAGGGGCTTGCACGGTGCTGATTGCCCCATGTTCGGGATCACCGGCTCCGAGGTGGCACCTGTTTGGTGCCACCGGCGCCCGGCCGATTCGCTGTTCTGGGGAGGCGGCCAGCATTGCTGCAGGAGCACAATGGCCGGCTTCGCTGCAGCCCCACGCCTTCCATGTCCCTCGCCGTCGTGCACAGCCGCGCCCTGGACGGGCTCCATGCCCCCGAGGTCACCGTCGAGGTGCACCTGGCGAACGGGCTGCCGAGCTTCACGCTGGTGGGCCTGGCGGACACCGAGGTCAAGGAGGCGCGCGAGCGGGTGCGCGCCGCGCTGCACAACAGTGCGCTGGAGTTTCCGCACAACAAGCGCATCACCGTCAACCTGGCGCCGGCCGACCTGCCCAAGGAATCCGGCCGGTTCGACCTGCCCATCGCGCTGGGGATCCTGGCGGCCGCCGGGCAGATCGACGCGGCGCGGCTGGCCGACTTCGAGTTCGCCGGCGAGCTTTCGCTGGCCGGCGACCTGCGCCCGGTGCGCGGCGCGCTGGCGCTCGGGCTGGCGCTGCGGCAAGGTGCCGGCAGGCGCACGCTGGTGCTGCCTGAAGAAAGCGCCCGCGAAGCCGCGCTGGTCGAAGGGCTGAAGCTGTGCGGCGCGCGCCACCTGCTCGACGTGGTGCGCGCGCTGCAACCCGATGATCCTGAACCGCTGCAGCGCACGCCTGCGGCGGCCCCCGCGGCGCGGGCGAGCGGGCTGAACCTGCGCGACGTCAAGGGCCAGGCCGCCGCGAAACGCGCGCTCGAGATCGCCGCCGCCGGCGGCCACAGCGTGTTGATGGTCGGACCGCCCGGCACCGGCAAGTCGATGCTGGCGCAACGCTTCGCGACGCTGCTGCCGCCCATGACCGACGAGGAAGCGCTGCAATCAGCCGCCGTGCTGAGCCTGGTGGGCGACTTCGATGCGCATGGCTGGAAGACGCGCACCGTGCGTTCGCCGCATCACTCGGCGTCTTCGGCGGCGCTCGTGGGCGGAGGGTCGCCGCCGCGGCCGGGCGAGATCTCGCTGGCCCACCACGGCGTGCTGTTCCTCGACGAACTGCCCGAATTCCCCCGTGCGGCGCTCGAGGCGTTGCGCGAGCCGCTGGAAACCGGCCGCATCACGATCTCGCGCGCGGCACGGCAGGCCGAGTTCCCCGCGCGCTTCCAGCTGGTGGCCGCGATGAACCCCTGCCCTTGCGGGCACGCCGGCAGCCGCCTGCGCGCCTGCCGCTGCTCGCCCGACGTGATCGCGCGCTACCAGGGACGGCTGAGCGGCCCGCTGCTCGACCGCATCGACCTGCAGGTGGAAGTGCCGGCCGTGGCGCCCGAGGTGCTGGCCGCCGCGCCCGAGGGCGACCCCAGCGACCTGGTCGTCGAACGGGTGGTCCGGGCACGCGAGCGGCAGCAGGGGCGCCAGGGCCGTGCCAATGCGGCGCTCGAACCCGCGGACATCGACGCCCACGTCCGGCTGGAACCGTCGGCGGTGCAGTTCCTCCAAGCCGCATCGGCCCGGCTGGGCTGGTCGGCCCGCGGCTACCACCGCGCCCTGCGCATTGCCCGCACGGTGGCCGACCTTGCCCAGGCCGACAGCGTCGAGACGGCACATGTGGCAGAAGCCATCCAGTACCGCCGCGTGCTGTCGGTGCAATAGCGCTCCATGTCCATTTGTCCCACCTCCTCATCACCATGCAACGTCCATCGCCTCGCTTCCCGTCCCTTGCCGCCGCCGCGCTGCTGTGTGCAGCCCCGGTCCTTGCCTTCGCCCAGCCCGCCGCGCTGGTGAAGGTCGAGAACGCCTGGCTGCGGCCGGCGGTCGCCGGCCAGTCAGGCACCGGCGGCTTCGCGCGCCTCACCAGCGACAAGGGCGCCACGCTGGTGGGCGCGGCTTCGCCCGCCGCGGGCGTGGCCGAGGTCCACGAGATGGCGATGGAGGGCGACGTGATGAAGATGCGCGCCATCGAATCGCTGCCGCTGCCCGCAGGCAAGGCGGTCGAGCTCAAGCCGGGCGGGCATCACCTCATGCTGATGCAGCTGAAGCAGCCGCTCGTGGCCGGCAGCAGCGTGCCGGTGACGCTCAAGCTCAAGGGGGCCGACGGCAAGCTGAGCGAGCAGCGTGTCGAGTTCAAGGTTTCGGCCACCGCACCGGCGGCTGCCGCCGCGGCCAGCGGCGGCCATGACCACGGCCACGAGCACAAACACAAGCATTGATCGCTCCAATGACAAACGGCCCTCGCGAGCGAGGGCCGTTTGTCATGCGAGGCTCGAGGCCGTGCCGCCTCAGGCGCCCATGTCGGACGACTTGGTCTTCCAGGTGCGCGGCGCATCGCCCGCGGCGCCCTGCTGCGACTCGCTCACCGCGCGCAGCGTCTGCCCGTCGAGCGTGACACGCTGGCCGACGGCAGGCGCCTGGCGCTGCGTGGTGGTGCGCAGCGAGCCGTCGTCCATGCGCACCTTGACGCTGTAGACCGTCTCCGAGCGGGCGCGCTTTTCGATCTCATGGCCGGCCAGGCCGCCGCCCACCGCACCCACCACCGTCATCGCCTTGCGGCCATCGCCCTTGCCGACCTGGTTGCCCAGGAGGCCGCCGACCACGCCACCCGCCACGGCACCCAGGCCGGTGCCCTCGCCCTTCTTGGTGACCGGGGTCACGGCCTCGACCACGCCGCAAGTTGCGCAGACGCTGGCCGCCGGCTGCATGTGGCGTGTGTCGGGGTAACTGTTGTCGCGGCCCGCCGCAGCTTCGCGCTGCGTGTTGCCGCCGGTTTTCGGGGTCTTGCCCTTGGCGGTTGCCGCGGCCGCGTTCTCCGCGACGGGAGGCATTTCGGGTTCGGAGCTGGAGCGGTTCATCACCAGCGCAGAAGCCAGGCCGGCAATGGTGAGCAGCAGGGCTCCACCCACCAGCCAGACGGCACGCGGCAATGCGCGCCAGCCCTGTTGCGGCATCGCGGTCGCGGAATCGAGAGGTTGGGGGTTGTTCATCTGGAAGTCCTTTCGTGTTGTTGTCGCCGGCAGCATCCCGTGGGGCTCGCCGGCCGCCCACATTCAACGCGACAAGTCACGAATGGACATCAGCCGGCGGGTCAAAGATGTAACGGTGCGTCACGCCCGCGGAGGGCGCTCACGTCATGAAACCGAGGTTGCGACTGCCGGCGTTCCAGTTGGCAAGGTTCGGGAACAGGTCGAGCAACTGGCCGTCGGACAGGCCGAACCAGCGTCCCAGCGTGGCGGCGTACTGGTCCACCGAGGTGGTGGGCAGCATGGCGCCGTTGCCGATCTGGTCGGGGCTGTTGTCGAACTCGTTGTTGTTGGCGTTCTTGGTACCGAGCACCGGGAAGGCGCCGTAGAGGTCGCCACCCCGCACGGCGCCGCCCATCACCATGTGATGCGAACCCCAGCCATGGTCGGTGCCGTCGCCGTTGCTGGTGAAGGTGCGGCCAAAGTCCGATGCGGTGAAGGTGGTCACCTGGTTGGCCACGCCCAGGGCGGTGAGGACGCCGTTGAAGTACTGCAGCGCATGGCCGAGCCGGGCCATCAGGTCCGACAGGGTCCGGTTTTCGTTGTCGTGGGTGTCGAAGCCGCCCAGGCTGACGAAAAACACCTGGCGGGTCGCACCGAGTGCCGAACGGGCGGCAATGGTGCGGGCCACCACCTGCAGCTGCTGCGCGAGCGAGTTGAACGCGGTGGCGCCGGTGAGCGGATTGTCGTAGCGCAGCAGCGGGTCGTTGTTTGCGCTGTAGTTGCCGCCCGCCACCGGCGTGCCATAGGGTGCCTGACCGGCTGCCGGCAAGGCGCCGGACAGCACGACCTCTGCGTCCATCGAACGCGCCATCACTGCGGCGTGGTCGCGTTCCATGAGGTGGCCGCTTTGCGGCGTGCGCACGATGCTGCGCAGCTTGCTGAGCACCGTGGCCGAATTGAACAGCGTGGTGCCCGTGCCGCCCACGCGGATGGCACCGTTGCCGCCTACCTGGTACTGCAGCACGCTGCGACCCGCCGACCACACCGCGTTGCCTGAGGCGGAGATGCTGCTGAAGATCTGGTGCTGATTGCCGCTGGCCAGCAGGTCGGCCATGCGGCCGCCCCAGCCCGCGGCCGCGCCTTCAGGGGCATAGGCCTGCCAGGTGGATTGCTGGTCGTTGTGCGAGAACAGCTTCGCCGGCTTCGGGAAGCTGGAGTTGCGGTAGTCGGCCTTGCTCGTCGGCCGCACCAGCGGACCCACGTTGGGCACGATGGCCAGGCGCTGCGCTGCGAACAGGTCTCGCACGGCACCCAGCATGGGGTGCACGGCGAAGCTGCGGCCCTGCGCATTGAGCGGGCTGATCGGCAGCACGCCGCCCAGCCGGTCGAGCGAACCGAGCGCTGCGTTCAGGTTGGGGGCCGTGCCCGCTGCGCGCAGCGCAATCGGGTCGGGCGCCTGACTGCGCACCGCGACGTAGTTGTTCCAGGAGGCGGTGTCGGTGGGCAGCACCACGTTGTAGGTGTCGCAGCCGCCATAGAGGAACAGGCACACCAGCGCCTTGTAGTCGCCCGAACTCTGGGCGGCCGCGGTGCCGAGCGCCGCCAGGTTCAGCGCGAACGGAGCGCCGGCGGCGCCCACGACGGACAGCGCGCCGGCCTGACGCATGAATTCACGGCGGGAAGTGTTGCGGGTCATCTCGGCTGCCTCATTTCTGAACGAGGAACTCGGGGGACACGAGCGTCAGGAAGGCCGCGGCCTGCACCCGGTTGCGCTTCGCGGCATCCACCTGGGCCTGGTTGCTGCCGTCGGCACGCAGCACCGGCACGGTGATGGATTCCACCGCCTCCACGATGTCGGCTTCGAGCGCGCTGCTCATGCGGCCGCCCAGCAGCAGGTCGTCCATGCGCTGCACCAGCTCCACCGGCTTGTCGAACAGCGGCAGCTCGTGGGCCCAGGACACCTGCACGTCGTTGCGCGGCGCGCTGTAGTTGATGCCGCGCCGCCCCACGCCGTTCTGTACGGTGCCGCGCATGAAGTTCACATAGCCGGCCACCGAGGACTCGTGCGTGATCTGCATTTCCGGGGCTGCAAGGCCCAGCGCCCCCAGTTCGCTGCCGGGCGGCACGTAGCCGGGGCGATAGAAGTTGAAGACCGAAGGCGAGCGCATCGGCGACTGGCCGAGCTGGGTGCCGGGGTCGTCGGTGGTATCGATGAGCCACCCGCCGCTGTCGGACGCGGCACCGAAGGCGCGCAGGTAGGCGGTGAGGCGCAGCACCGGTTCGCGCAGCTTGCCGAAGCGGTTGCTGCTCGCATCACCTCGGGCCTCGGGGTCGAGGAGCACGGCCCGCACCACCGCGAGCATGTCGCCGCGCACGCCGGAGCCGTTGTTGTTGAAGGCCTGCGCGACCCGGCTCACGTAGGCGGAGCTGGGGTTGCTGGTGACCAGCCGCTGGATCAGCTGCTTGCCGATGAAGGGGCCGACGTTGGGATGCTGGAACAGCGCGTCCATCGCGGTGGCCAGGTCGCCGGCGGGGTCTGCCTCGGCAGGCGCCACCGCCGCAATGGTGCGCCCGAGGAAGCGCTTTTCCGACACCGAGTGGAACTGCCTGTAGCCCTGCATCGGCTCGATCGTGCGGTTCGGGTTCACCGGCGTGCCATTGCCGTAGAAGCGCGAGTTGCTCGTGTCGGGACCCGAAAAGCTGAAGCCGGTGAACACCTTCGCGAGGCCGGCGATGTCTTCAGCCGTGTAGGTCTCCAGCGGCTTGCCGGCTGCGTCGGTCTTGACCGTGCCGTCGAGCTCCAGTTGGTGCAGGCCGATCGAGAACAGCTGCATCACCTCGCGCGCGTAGTTTTCGTCGGGCACGCGCCCGGTGGCGGCGTTTTCCTTCTGGTTGCGCAAGTGCGACAGGTACAGCCCCATCATCGGGTGCGTGGACACGTCCTGCAGCAGGTTGCGGTAGTTGCCGAGGGCATGCGTGGCCAGCATGTCCATGTAGCTCGCCACGCCGCGCGGGTGGTCGTTGACGTTGCCGTCCTGCAGCGAGATCACGAAGATCTGCGACAGCGCGAAGGCCACGCGCTGCCGCAGCTGGTCTTCGCCGGTGATGGCCTGGCGGTAGAAGCTGTCGAAGATTTCTCGTGAACCGGCTTCGTCCTCGGGATCCACGGCCTTCAGGGCCGCATCGGCCGCGTCCCAGTAGGCGCGGTGCGAGCTCTGAGGCCGTGCGGCCTGCTCGTTGATCCAGGCGCTGTAGCCGATGCTGCTCACGCGGGCGAGGCTGTCCGGGGTGGGGCCGAAGGTGGCCTGCGTCAGGAAGCCGTGGGCCTCTGTGCGCGAGGCGGGTTTGTCGCTGGCGGACGGAGGCTCGCCGTTGCTCTTGTCGGCACCGCCGCAGGCGGCGAGGGCCGCTGCGCATGCGGCCACCAGCCACGACCTGGCGACTCGCCCCCACCCATACGCACGCGCAGCGGTGCGATCGCGCCCTGTTTCCACGGCCCCTCCAGCGGTTCTTTGTTGATGGACCGCCGGGCGGAAGCAGCTTCTGCGCCCACGACCGGGCGCGCCTGAAAGCGCCGCTGCGCGGGCGAATCAGACCGTTCGTCGGAGCCGGTGCCGACGATTCATGCAGGCGCGACAGACATGCCGACGCCGGCCGTCGCAGTTATGAGCACACGCTTCCTTTGTAAGGAAAAGCAGCGCGCCGATGACTCACAACAGGGGCGCCAGCGCCCGTTGCGCGTCGGCCCCGTTCATCGCATTGCGACGCGCCCAGTCCTCGAGCTGGTCGGGGCCGATCTTGCCGACGTTGAAGTAGGCGGACTCCGGGTGGGCCAGGTAGAAGCCGCTCACGCTGGCGGCCGGCGTCATGGCCAGGCTGTCGGTGAGGCCCATGCCGATCTCCTCGCAGGCCAGCACGCGGAACATATCCCGCTTGACGGTGTGGTCCGGGCAGGCCGGATACCCCGGCGCGGGGCGGATGCCGCGGTACTTCTCGGCAATGAGTTCCTCGTTGCTCAACTGCTCGCCGGCTGCGTAGCCCCACAGTTCGGTGCGCACGCGCTGGTGCAGGCGCTCGGCGAAAGCTTCGGCCAGCCGGTCGGCCAGCGCCTTGAGCATGATGGCCGAGTAGTCGTCGAGGTCCTTGACGAACTGCTGCTCCTTCTTCTCGATGCCGAGGCCGGCCGTCACGGCGAACAGGCCCACGTAGTCGGGCTTCAGGCCCTTGGGCGCCACGAAGTCGGCGAGGCAGCGGTTGGGGCGCTTCACCCCGTCGACGACGGGGCGTTCGCTCTGCATGCGCAGGCCGTGCCAGGTCATCAGCACGTCGCTGCGCGATTCGTCGGTGTAGATCTCGATGTCGTCGTCGTTCACCGTGTTGGCGGGATAGAGCCCGATCACGCCGCTGGCCGTGACCCAACGGCCCTCGATGAGGCGCTGCAGCAGGCGCTTGCCGTCGCTGAAGACGCGCTGCGCCTCGGTGCCCACCACTTCGTCCTTCAGGATCTGCGGGAAGGGGCCGGCCAGGTCCCAGGTCTGGAAGAACGGGCCCCAGTCGATGGACTGCGCCAGCTCGGCCAGGTCGTAGTTCCTGAACACCCGGCGGCCCAGGAACCTGGGCTTCACGGGCTCGGCGGCAGCCCAGTCGATGGGCGTCTTGTTGGCGCGCGCGGCGGCCAGCGACACCAGCGGCGTGGCCTTCTTGTTGGCATGCTGCTCGCGCACCTTCTCGTAGTCGGCCTTCAGATCGTCGATGTAGCGCGCGGCACGCTCGTCGGAGAGCAAGTCGGAGCACACGCCCACGCTGCGCGACGCGTCGGGCACGTAGACCACCGGTCCTTCGTAGTGCGGCGAGATCTTCACCGCGGTGTGCACGCGGCTGGTGGTGGCACCGCCGATGAGCAGCGGGATCTTCTTGACGCGGAAGTAGTCGTCGCGCTGCATCTCGGCCGCGACGTGCTGCATCTCCTCGAGGCTGGGCGTGATGAGGCCGGAGAGGCCGATGATGTCCGCTCCCTCGACCTTGGCCTTGGCGAGGATGTCCTGGCACGGGACCATCACGCCCATGTTGACCACCTCGAAGTTGTTGCACTGGAGCACGACGGTGACGATGTTCTTGCCGATGTCGTGCACGTCGCCCTTCACCGTGGCCACGACGATCTTGCCCTTGGGTTTCACGTCGCCGCCTGCGTCGGCGAGGGCCTTCTTCTCTTCCTCGATGTAGGGCAGCAGGTGGGCCACCGCCTGCTTCATCACGCGGGCGGACTTCACCACCTGCGGCAGGAACATCTTGCCGGCGCCGAACAGGTCGCCCACCACGTTCATGCCGTCCATCAGCGGGCCTTCGATCACGTGCAGCGGCCGCCCGCCCTTGGCGCGGATGGCCTGCCAGGCCTCCTCGGTGTCGGCCACGATGAAGTCGGTGATGCCGTGCACCAGTGCATGCGAGAGGCGCGCATTCACGTCGTTCGCGCGCCAGGCCAGCTTGGCCGATTCGTCCTTGGCCGCGCCCTTGGCCCTTTCGGCGATCTCGATCAGGCGCTCGCTCGCGTCGGACCGGCGGTTGAGCACCACGTCCTCCACGCGCTCGCGCAGCTCGGGGTCGAGGTCGTCGTAGACGCCGACCATCCCGGCGTTGACGATGCCCATGTCCATGCCGGCCTGGATCGCGTGGTACAGGAACACGGTGTGGATGGCCTCGCGCACCGGCTCGTTGCCGCGGAAGCTGAAGCTCACGTTCGACACGCCGCCCGACACCTTGGCGCCCGGCAGGTTGCGCTTGATCCAGCGCGTCGCCTCGATGAAGTCGACCGCGTAGTTGTCGTGCTCCTCGATGCCGGTGGCGATGGCGAAGATGTTCGGGTCGAAGACGACGTCCTCGGGCGGGAAGCCGACCTCGTCGACCAGGATGCGATAGGCCCGCTCGCAGATCTGGATCTTGCGGGCATAGGTGTCGGCCTGGCCCTGCTCGTCGAAGGCCATCACCACGGTGGCCGCGCCGTAACGCCTGATCAGCCTGGCCTGGTGCTTGAAGGGCTCGATGCCTTCCTTCAGCGAGATCGAGTTGACGATGCCCTTGCCCTGGATGCACTTGAGCCCCGCCTCGATGACCTCCCACTTCGAGCTGTCGATCATGATCGGCACCCGGGCGATCTCGGGCTCGGACGCGATGAGGTTGAGGAAACGCACCATCGCGGCCTTGCTGTCGAGCATGGCCTCGTCCATGTTGATGTCGATCACCTGCGCGCCGTTCTCGACCTGCTGGCGCGCCACCGACAGCGCCTCCTCGAACTGGCCGTTGAGGATCATGCGGGCGAAGGCCTTCGAGCCGGTGACGTTGGTGCGCTCACCGATGTTGACGAACAGCGTGCCCTCGCCGATGAGCACGGGCTCCAGGCCCGACAGGCGCATCGGGGCAACGGCGGAAGGGGCGGCGGAGGTGGTGGCTTCGGACATGGCGCGCATCGATTCGAACGGAGCCTCTGTCGTGCGGCCGCGGCCCACCCGCGGCCGCACGAAGACAACAGGCGGCAGGGTGAGCGTCGTTGCGAGTCTCAAGCCTGGCGGGGCCTCGCGGCCGCCGTTGCAACGCTCCTTGAGAGAGGCCGGGATTTTAGCCGCGCGCGGCCCTTACAAGGGTTACATCGCCGTCGCTTGTGGCCTGCGTGCGATCGGGATGCAATGCGCGGATGACCGCTCGCCCGCCTGCCCTGGCAACCGCCGCCCTGTGTGCCGCCCTGCTGGCAGGCTGCGGCAGCGCGCCGCCGGCCAAGCCCGGGGCTCCTTCCGAGTCGCCCGGGGTGCTGGGGCGCATCTTCGGCCCTTCCCTGCCGGCGCCGCTGGAGGCGCAACGCAAGCGCCTGGCCGACGCGTTGCGCGGCACTCCCGTCACCGTGGAAGGCACCGAAGACGGCCGGCTGCGCGTGGAGGTGCCGCTCAAGTACGCCTTCGATCCCGGCCGTTCGGTGGTGAAGCCGCCGCTGGCGGCCGTGCTCAACGAGGTGGCTGCCGGCCTGAAGCCGCATGCCCAGGCCGACGTGCGCATCGCCGGGCCGGCCGACGGTGCCAAGGGGGGCGCGATGCTCGCCCAGGACCGCGCGGCCAGCACCCGCGACTACCTGGTGGCGCGCGGCGTGCCGCCCACGCGCTTCGGCAGCCTCGGCCGCGCCACGGGCGAGGCGGTGGAGCTTCTGATCGCCGACCGCGGCGCCCCGGCGGCGGCCGCCCGCTGAAGCCCGGTCAAGCCGCCTTCAGTGCCGAGAACATGCCCGGGCCGCCATGCTGCGGGCAGCGCGGCTGGTAGCGTCCCACCCGCTGCGCGATCGCCGCAATGTGCTCCGGCGTGGTGCCGCAGCAGCCGCCCACGATGTTGAGGAACCCCGCTTTCGCGAAGTCCTCCATCAGGCCGCCGGTGACGTCGGGGGTCTCGTCGAAGCCGGTGTCGCTCATCGGGTTGGGCAGGCCGGCGTTCGGGTAGCACGAGATGAAGGTGTCGGGCGCGACCTTGGACAGCTCTTCGATGTAGGGGCGCATCAGCGCCGCCCCGAGCGCGCAGTTCAGGCCGACGGCCAGGGGGCGCGCATGGCGCACCGAATGCCAGAACGCGCTCACGGTCTGGCCCGAAAGGATGCGGCCGGATGCGTCGGTCACGGTGCCCGAGATGATCACCGGCAGGCGTTCGCCGGTGTTTTCGAACAGCTCGTCGATGGCGAAGATCGCGGCCTTGGCGTTGAGCGTGTCGAAGATGGTCTCGACCAGGAACACGTCGGCACCGCCTTCCAGCAGTCCGGCCCCCTGCTCGTAGTAGGCCGCCTTCAGGGTGTCGAAGTCGATGTTGCGCGCGCCCGGGTCGTTCACGTCCGGGCTGATGCTGGCGGTGCGCGGCGTCGGGCCGAAGGCGCCCGCCACGAAACGGGGCTTGTCCGCCGTGCTGAACTTCTCGCAGGCGGCACGTGCCAGCCGGGCAGCGGCCACGTTCATTTCGCGCGCCACCTCGGCCAGGCCGTAGTCTTCCTGGGCGACCGAGGTGGCACCGAAGGTGTTGGTCTCGATGAGGTCGGCCCCGGCCGCCAGGTAGCCCTCGTGGATCTCGGTGATGACGTCGGGCCGCGTGAACTGCAGCAGCTCGTTGTTGCCCTTCAGGTCCTTCGCGTGGTCCTTGAAGCGTTCGCCGCGGTAGTCGGCCTCGCCGAGCTTGTAGCGCTGGATCATCGTGCCCATCGCGCCGTCGAGGATGGCGATGCGTTGCTTCAGGATCTCGGGCAGCTGCGCCGCGCGGGTATACGTCTGGGGCTTCATGGGCAGCGATTGTAGGAAGCCGGCCAAACACGCAGGGCGCGTGCGGGGTCTCGGACGCTCAGGCGTCGGAGATGGTGCCCACGCCCCCGAACAGCGAAGGGCGGAACGCCATCGACCCCGGCGCCTGCGGCGCGTCGTCCATGGCCCACAGCGTGAGCGCCCTGGCCGGCATCGGCCGCGCGTACAGGTAGCCCTGCAGCTCGTCGCAACCGAGCTCGAGCAGCAGGGCCTGCTGCGCGTCCGTCTCCACCCCCTCGGCCACCACCTTCAACCCCAGCGCATGCGCAAGCCGCACCACCGCGTCGACGATGGCACGCGCGTCGCTGCTGTGCTCGAGGTCGCTCACGAAGCTGCGGTCGATCTTCAGCTGGCCGGCGGGCATGCGGCGCAGGTACGACAGGCTCGAATAGCCGGTACCGAAGTCGTCGATCGACAACTGCACGCCGGTGGCGGCCAGCCGCTCCAGCGCGCGAAGCGTGGGCTGCGCATCGTCCATCGCCACGCTTTCGGTGATCTCGCAGGTCAGCAGGCCGGCATCGACCCGGTGGCGGTCGAGCGCCTGGCGCACCCGCCCCGACAGCTCCTCCTGCCTCAGCTGGTGCACCGACAGGTTGATCGACACGCGCATGCGCAACCCGCCGTCGAGCCACAGGCGCATCTGGCGGGCCGACTCGTCGATGACCCAGTTGCCCAACACGCCGATGAGGCCGAAGCGTTCGGCGATGGGGATGAAGATGCCGGGCGGCACCATGCCGCGGGTCGGGTGGTGCCAGCGCATCAGCGCCTCGGCGCCGGTGATCTGGCCGCTCACCCCGTGGATCTTCGGCTGGTAGTAGAGCTCCAGCTCCCCATGGTCGAGCGCGCGGCGCAGGTCGCGCTGCAGCTCGACCTGGTCGCGGCTGCCCGCATCCATGCGCGCCTCGAAGAAGCAGTAGGTCGAGCCGCCGGCCCGCTTGGCGGCGTACATCGCCGCATCGGCATGCGCGATGAGCTTGTGGTGCGAGCCGTGGTCCGGGTAGAACACGATGCCGATCGAGCAGGACAGGTGAACCTCGCGGTCGCTCAGCACGTAAGGCTGGTTCAACGCCTGCAGCGTGCGCTTGGCGACCAGCGCGGCGGCCGCCTCGTCGAGCTGCCCGCCCTCGAGCAGCAGCAGGAATTCGTCGCCGCCCACGCGGGCGACGGTGTCGGCCTGCCGCGCCAGCAGGCCGAGGCGGCGACCGACCTCGCGCAGCACCTCGTCGCCAGAGCCGTGGCCGAAGGAGTCGTTGATCGGCTTGAAGCCGTCGAGGTCGACGAACAGCACCGCCAGGCGCGCCTGCTCGCGTTCGCAGCGGGCCACCGCGTTGTGCAGCCGGTCTTCGAACACCAGCCGGTTCGGCAGCCCGGTGAGCGGGTCCTTGAAGGCGATGCGCTGCAGCTCCTCGTTGGCCCGGCGCAGCGAGGCGGCCATGCGCGAGTGCGAGCTTTGCATGCGTGCATCGAACACCGAGGCGATGAGCGCGATGGTGAGCAGGGCCGTGGCCGCCAGCGCGACCAGCACGCCCAGGGCACCGCCGGCCAGGTTGGCCGCGCTCAGGCACACGCTGCCGGCCGCGAAGTGCGCGGCCGCCATGCCGGTGTAGTGCATGCCGGAGATGGCGCCGCCCATCACGAGCGCGGCACAAGCCTGCCAGGCCAGGCTGCCGCGCTCCGAGCGGGTGCGCAGCCAGAAGAAGATCGTGAGCGCCACGGCCGAGGCGCCCACGGCAATGCCGGCCGAGGCTGCCACCAGCCAAGGGCTCCACACGATGCCCGGCTGCATGGCCATGGCATGCATGCCCAGGTAGTGCATCGCGCAGATGCCGCCGCCCATGGCCAGCGCCCCGCCCACCAGGCGCCAGACGGTGAGCCGGCGGCGGCTCGCGATGGCCAGCGCCACGCCCGAGGCCACCGCGGCCGCGGCCCACGAGCCAAAGGTCACCAGGTAGTCGAAGCCGATGGGAATGGGCAGCCGGAAGGCCAGCATGCCGATGAAATGCTCGGCCCAGATGCCGGTGCCCATGGCCAGCGAGCCACCCAGCAGCCAGGCACGCGCCACCGACCGGTCGGCCGAACGCACGCGCTTGGCCAGATCCAGCGCCACGAAGGAGGCATACACCGCGATCAGCACGGAAGCGACGACCGTGAGCGGGTCGTAGCTCGGCACGAGGAAGGCGGCCGCAGGCATCATGGTGCGGTCGCGGGCGCCATGCCCGCGCCCTGCCCGGCGCGCGCCAAGGCACGACGACGGGCCCCGGAACCGGCGGGCTGCGACACGACGAAGCTAAGGGGCATGGGCGGTTATCGACGCTTGTGCAGGGCACTTGACCCGCAGGGTCGTGAGGGATGCCGCACAGGCGGCGCGAAGCCCCGGTTTGTAGCCGCGGTGACGCGACTTTTTGCACGCCCCGCGCCGGCACCCCCTCAAACAGGGGCGTACCGCCGGCGGGTCAGTGCAGGAAACCCATGCCGCGGCGCTGGCGCACCTCGGGCTTGACGCGGTGCTCGGCCTCGAGCTGCGCCAGGAATTCGTCCGCCGTCAGCACGGCGGCCAGGATGTCGGCCTGCCGGCGCACCGCGGCGAAGTCGCCGGGCGTGAGCAGGTCGAGCGCCGAAAGGCGCGTGCGCTGGTCGGCCGAGAGCGCCTGCACGTCGGCACCGGCCAGCGCCTCGGCGGCGAACATGCGCTCGCGCTGCGGCGCGGACAAGGGCTTGAAGCGGATCTTGAAGGTGAAGCGCCGCAGCGCGGCCTCGTCGAGCTCTTCGAACAGGTTGGTGGTGCAGATGAACACGCCGCCAAAACGCTCCATGCCCTGCAGCATCTCGTTGACTTCGCTGACCTCGTAGTTGCGCTCGGCCATGCGCCGGCTGCGCAGGAAGCTGTCGGCCTCGTCGAGCAGCAGCACCGCGCCCTCGCGCTCGGCCTCCTCGAACATGCGTGCCATGTTCTGCTCGGTTTCGCCGACGTACTTGCTCATCACGTCGGAGGCCTGGCGCACCTGCAGCGGCCGCTGCAGCGACGCGGCGATGTGCTCGGCCAGCGCGGTCTTGCCGGTGCCCGGCGGGCCGTGAAAGCACAAGGTGCCGCCATGCCGCCTTCGCAAGGCCTCGATGATGCGCGGCACCTCGAAGCGGCTTTCGACGTTGAGCAGGCCGAGGTCGTACTGCGTGACGACCGCTCGCGCGCCGCGCTGCGCGTGCATGCCGAGCGCCTTGTCGGCATTGGCCAGCTGCCGCTCGATCAGCGCCTGCGCGGTTTCGCCCTCGGCTCCCGCCAGCTTGGCGAAGCGCGCCGCGGTACGGATCTGCGCCGGCGTGAGGCCCTGGCGGCCGGCCAGCCGCGCCACCAGCTCCTGCGAGACGCTCACCCCTTCGAGGGCGCGCGCCACGATGGCCTCGCGTGCGCCCGGCGGCGGCGAGGTGAGTTCGAGGTGGTACTGGAAGCGACGGCGGAACGCCGGATCGATCTGCTCGATGCGGTTGGTGACCCAGATCACCGGCACCGGGTTGGTCTCCAGGATCTGGTTGACCCAGGCCTTGCCGCTCACCGACCCGGAGACCGTGCCTTCGCCGGTGTCGAGCCGCGCCATCAGCTGTGCCGTGTCGGTGGAGATCGGCGGGAAAACGTCTTCGACCTCGTCGAACAGCAGGGCGACCTTGTGGCTGCCCTTCAGGAAGACCTGGCTGATCTGCAGCGAGCGGTAGCGGTCGCGCCCCGACAGCGAATTGCCGTCGCGGTCTGCATATTCGACCTCGTAGAGCTCGAGACCGGCCGCCTCGGCCACCACCTTGGCCAGCTCCGTCTTGCCGGTGCCCGGCGGGCCGTACATCAGGATGTTCACGCCCGGCTCCTTGTGCGCCACTGCGTTGCGCAGCAGCACCACCAGCATGTGCGCGTCCTCTGCCACGAAGGAAAAGTCGGCCATCGCAAGCTCGGTGCGGCTGGCCGGCCGGGTGAACACCGCCATCAGCTCGGACTGGTCGCGGTATTCGCGCATCAGCACCGGCGGCAGCTGTTCGCTCACCTTCATGAGGTCGGCCAGGTCGGTGATGTTGTGTTCGGAGATCAGGTTCTCGACCATGCCGATGCGCTCGAGGCGCGAGCCCGCTCGCAGGGCCTCGGCCACCTCCTTCTCGTCGACGCCAGCGACGTCGGCGATCGCTGCGAACGCCTCCTGCGCATTCGAGACCTTGAACTCCACCAGCAGGCCGCGCAGGTCGCGCTGGTAGCGCGCCAGCGTGCCGTACAGCAGCAGTGCACGTTCGGCCGGGTTGAGCTGCAGGAGGCCCGCGAGGGAATCGATGTTCTTCTCGACCAGCGTCGATTCCTTCTTGAGATTGCGGGCGAGCCATTCGCAGGTGGCGCCCAGCATCACCATCATGTCCTTGGCCTGGTCCTTGATGTATTCGTCGATGTAGAAGAAGAGCGTGCCTTCTTCATAGGGTCCGCGCCAGGCTGCAAAACGCGCGATGAAGGCCTCGTGGCTCAACGCGTCGTGGCCGGCCCACTGTGCGTTGCCGCGCACGCGGCGCACCAGGAACTCCCGCAGCCGCTCGAGCACCGACACCGGCCACACGAGATGCCGGCCGGTCAGCGACAGCAGGCTGTTCCAGTCGCGGCGCAGGTTGAAGCGCCCGGCACTCTTGAGGGTGAGCGTGAGCACGAACTGGGAGCACATGCGGTCGAGCACCGGCGCCTCGGACAAGCCGGGCGACAGAAGCACTCGCGTTTCCTGATGGCGTTTGACCACGCAGCGTCTCCGCATGTGCCCCATGACGGAACCAGGGGTTGCGAGCGATCTTGGCGCAGCCGCGCGCGCGCGGCAAGCCCCGGGCAAGCATGCAGGCGGAGAAGGCGCGAAGAAGCAGGCGCGTGGCGCCGCCTCGGGCGCTCAGTGCAGAACGACGGGCTGCTGGGCCAGGTTGGCAAAACGAGCCACGTAAGCGTCGAGCTCGTCGACGTCGGGAGACGTCTCGATGAGCGCTTCGACACCTTCCTTGAAGCTCTGGGCCAGTGCCCCTTCGATGAAGATTTCCTTGCGGGCGAACTTGTCCACGATCTCGTAGCCGCCACGTGTCAGCGCGTTGGCGCCGAGTTCGGACTCGGCGACTCCGTCGGTCGGTACATCGAACTGCACGACCGCAAAGTTTTCCGAGTTGTACAGCATTTGCATGGAAGGGTTCTCCTTGAGGAGCGTACCTGCGGTCTTTCACGCAACTTTCAAGCCAGACGATGACACCAGCTTCGGCATTAGTCATCCCCGACTTGAGCGTTCGGACTCACGGCGCGCGGAGCTCCTCGCTCAGCTGCAACTCGAACGGATCGCCGTTGGTGTCGGTGAGACGCGCGCGCACCGGCAGGTGGTGGCGGGCAGGATCGAGCCACACCTCCACCTTGGTGTCGTAGGGGCGTCGCGGCTCGCGCAGCAGCTTGACCGCCGCCACCGGGCCCGCGGGCAGCGACACGGTCTCGGTGCCCAGCACCCGGAAGGACCACACGTCCGCATCGCCCCTCGCGCTGGCAACCAGCAATGCGATGTGTTCACCGCTCGCGAGGGAGCCGCGCCAGGCCTGCGCGATGGCGGCGAGCTGCACCATCCAGCTGACGCGGTCCTGCGCCCCGGGCATCAGCGGGTACTGCGCCGGCGAGCCGGAGAACGTGATGAGCCCGGCGTCGCGCTGGAAGTTGGCAGCCTGCTCACCACGGCGGCGCCGCTTGTCGGTGTGACGCTCCGGCGCCAGGCCCGCCGAGTCGAAGCCGCCGCGGCTCACCTGTGTCAGCAAGGTGCCCAGCAGGGGCACACGGCCTTCGAGCCGCAGCTCGTAGCTGCCGCCGTTGCGCTGCCAGCGCAACTCGCCCTCGCCCGCGATCGGTCCCCGGCTCATCACGTAGCGCAAGGTCGTCGAAGGCGGCACGCGCGTGGGGTACACGGGAACCTTTTCGACCGGCGCCTTCTCGGAGGCGCTGCTACCGGACGCAGCCTCCTCGACCGGGACGGCCGCGGACACCAGCGCTGGCGCTTCGGCAGGCGGCGAGACGGCCGTCGCCCTGGCACTCGCGGGCGGCGGAGTCACCACGGCTCGCCTCTTCTCGCTGCTTCGCGCCACCGCAGCCGGAGTCGGCTCGATCGGGCGTGCCGCCGGCGACGCCGGCTCGCGAAGCGGCGGTTCGACCGGTGCGGCCAGCGCGGCCGGTGCCGTGGCGGGAACTGCTGCGGGCCGGACCTCCACCGCCTGCGCTGCCGGCGTACCGGCGGCCTGCGCAGCGGGCTCGTCGCCCAGCCGGCCGAGCAGCGCCAGGTGCAGCACCACCGCCAGCCCCATCGCCAGCAGGAAGGGCACGGCCGACCGCAACGCCGGGCGCCGGCCTGCCCTGTTCTTCTCGGAGTCATTCATTCGTCGCATCGTAATATCGCGCCGCCTCGCCACCGTGTCTGCCGGCGCATTGCGTCCCTCTCATGAAACTCGCCACTTACAAGGACGGTTCGCGTGACGGCCAGCTGGTCGTCGTCTCGCGCGATCTCAGCCTCGCCCACTACGCCACCAGCACCGCCACACGCCTGCAGCAGGTGCTCGACGACTGGAACTTCCTGTCGCCGCAGCTGCAGGACCTGTACGAGACGCTCAACGCCGGCAAGGCGCGCCACGCCTTCGCGTTCGACCCGCAGCTGTGCATGGCACCGCTGCCGCGGGCGTTCCAGTGGGCCGACGGTTCGGCCTACATCAACCATGTGGAACTCGTGCGCAAGGCGCGCAACGCCGAAGTACCCGAGAGCTTCTACAGCGATCCGCTGATGTATCAAGGCGGCAGCGACGACTTCCTCGGGGCCTGCGACCCGGCGGTGTTCGCCAGCGAGGACTTCGGCATCGACTTCGAAGCCGAGGTGGCAGTGGTCACCGGGGACGTGGCCATGGGCTGCTCGCCCGAAGAAGCGCTGGAGGCGGTGCGCCTCGTGATGCTGGCCAACGACTGGAGCCTGCGCCAGCTCATCCCCGGCGAACTCGCAAAGGGGTTCGGCTTCTTCCAGAGCAAGCCCGCCACCGCCTTCAGCCCGGTGGCCGTCACTCCCGATGAACTGGGCGACGCATGGCAGGGCGGACGCGTGCACCTGACGCTGCAGTCCACCTGGAACGGCCGCAAGGTCGGCATGTGCGACGCCGGCCCGGAGATGACCTTCCATTTCGGCCAGCTGATCGCGCACATCTGCAAGACGCGCAACGTGCGGGCCGGCTCTATCGTCGGCTCGGGCACGGTGAGCAACAAGGACTGGTCGCACGGCTACAGCTGCATCGCCGAGAAGCGCGCGATCGAAACCATCGAGAACGGGCAGCCGTCCACCGAGTTCATGAAGTTCGGCGACACGGTCCGCATCGAGATGAAGGGACGCGAGGGCCAGAGCGTGTTCGGGGCCATCGAGCAGACAGTGGCCTCGATCCAGCCCTGAAGCGTCGCCGTCTGACGACAGATCTTCCGTCTCCACCGGGGCCCGGGCTTGCAGATGTTGCGCCCAAACATCAGTTTGGGCGCGATTGCGGTCGTTTTTGGGGCGTTCTACGGTGGAACCCCTAGTGCGTTTCTTATAGTTCCCTCACGCACAAGGTCGCGTGACATGCATCACGCCCGGCGCAACACCACTCGAACCCTCTAGAGGACATGCAAATGAAACGTACTCTTCTCCTGGCCGCGCTGGCCGCTACGGCTGCCACGTCGGCGTTCGCTCAAAGCTCGGTCACCATCTACGGTCGTCTGAACATGACCCTCGAGCGCGAGAAGTTCTCCGGCCAGGACTCCGCCAACAATCTGAACAACAACTCTTCGCGTATCGGCTTCCGCGGTACCGAAGATCTCGGCGGCGGCCTGAAGGCCCTGTTCGAGCTGGAGCACGGCTTCAACCCCGACACCGGCACGGCCTCGCAAGGCGGCAACAACTTCTGGGCCCGCAGCAGCTTCGTCGGCCTCGAAGGCGGTTTCGGCAAGGTGCGCCTGGGCAACATGACCAGCGCCGCCTACTACGCCACGGCTGACTACGTCAGCATGCACAACCACGACACCGGCACGTCGTCGGATGCCCTGTACGACAGCTTCTCGCAGCCTACCGACAAGGTCTCCTACACGACCCCCAGCTTCGGCGGCAACACCATCGAAGTGGCCATGACGACCCGCGACAACAACGTCGGTGCCCGCACGGCTGACGTGGCATACAACGGCGACTTCGGCCCGCTGCACGTGGGTGCCGGCTTCACCAAGGCCAAGGACGGCCCGAGCGAGATCGCCCTGCGCGCCCTGTACGAGCTGGGCGCCTTCACGTTCGGCGGCTACTACCAGCGCACGAGCGGCGAGTTCCAAGGCACGCCGAGCGACAGCGCCGAGCGCAACAACTTCCGCTTCGCCGCCATGTACGCCCTGGGTGCCGGTGAGTTCCACGCCAACGTGGGCTGGGCCGGCGACCGCGGCGGTGTCGACAACACCGGTGCCAAGCAGTACACGCTGGGCTACAACCACAACCTGTCCAAGCGCACCAAGCTGTACGGCTACTACACCCGCCTCGACAACGAGTCGGGCGCCGACTACTTCCTGCCGAGCACGCTCCCCGATGGCACCGACTACTCGTCGCTTGCTGTTGGCATCCGCCACAACTTCTGATCGGCGCAAGCCCATCTCGAAAGCGGCCCTGCGGGGCCGCTTTTTCTTTGGGCCATGTCATGCTTGGCACCCCGTCAAGCCCGACACCCAGAACGACATGACTCCACGCGCCCTTGCCGGCCGCCTCGCCGTCGCACTGAGCCTGCTTTGCGGCCTGTCGAGCCCCGGTGCCGTGCTGGCACGGCAGCCCGACACGGCCTGCCCCCCTTCGGCCGGGCCGCCCACCGCCGAACAAGCCCAGGCCGGGCTGCGATCCGCCCGCGACCGCGGTTTCCTCTGGCGGCTGCAGAAGGACGGCCGCAGTTCGTGGCTGTACGGCACGCTGCATGTGGCACGCCTCGAGTGGGTGTTCCCGGGGCCGCTGCTGACGCGGGCGCTGCGGCAGGCCGACACCATCGCGCTCGAGCTCGACATGCTGGACCCGCAGATCCGGGAGCGCCTGCTCACGCCGCCCGCCGACGCCCGGCCGGTCGCCTTGCCGCAGGCGCTCTCGGAGCGTCTCGCGCGACAGATCGAGCGCGCCTGCCTCCCTGAGCAGGCGATCGCGGCGCTGCCACCGGCACTGCAAGCCGCCACGCTAATGGTGATGTCGGGCCGCTGGGACGGGCTGGATCCCGCCTACGGGATCGACCCGATGCTGGCCGGCTTCGGCCACGCCGCAGGCAAGCGCGTCGTTTCGCTCGAGACGCCCGAGCTGCAGGCGCGTGCCCTGCTCGGCCGCTCGGCCGCCGAGCACCTGCAGTTCGTCGAACAGACGCTGGTCGAGCTCGAAACCGACCGCGCGCGGCCGGCGCTGCTGCGCATCGCGGACGTGTGGGCGCGCGGCGACCTCGCCGAGATGGAACGCTACGAGCAGTGGTGCGGCTGCATGGAAACCGAGGCCGAACGCGCGCAGATGCGGCGTCTGCTCGACGACCGCAACATCGGCCTGGCCGAAGGCATCGACCGCCTGCATGGCGAGGGCGCATCGGTGCTGGCCGGCGTCGGCAGCCTGCACATGATCGGCCGCAACGGCCTGCCGGCCCTGATGGCGCAGCGCGGCTACCGGGTCGAGCGCGTGCCCTTCGAGCCCGCGCAGCGGGCTGACGCACAATGAGCCCTCGCTGCGCCTGACCACAACGCCCACAGGAGACAAGCAAGATGACGACTTCGAGCGGCCCCATCGACCAGGCGCTGGCCTTCGGCAAGCTGGTCCCCGGCTTCGAGTTCCTGCAGGGGCTGGTCAAGAACGCCGGCGCAGCCCTGCCCAACATCGGCTCCTGGGTGGCCCCGACGCTCAACCCCGAAGAGCTGGAAAAGCGCATCGAAGAGTTGCGCACGGTGCAGTTCTGGCTGGAACAGAACGCCCGCATGCTGGGGGCGACGATCCAGGCGCTCGAAGTGCAGCGGATGACGCTGTCGACGCTCAAGAGCATGAACGTGCCGGTGGACGTGTTGCGCGACTCGCTGACCATGCGTCCCGCCGGCAGCACCGGAACCGCCCCCGCGGAGCCGCCCGCGGCCGCCCGAAAGGCCACGGCCCGCACCAAGGGCGGCGGCAAGGGTTCCGGCGTCGCCGCCGGCGCCATGCCTGGCGGCACGGTGGACCCGATGCAGTGGTGGGGTGCACTGACCAAGCAGTTCACGCAGCTGGCGGCCACGGCAATGAAGGACGCCGCGACCGACTCCGCCAAGAACCTGGCCAGCAACCTGGTGAAGCAGAGCTTCAGTGCGGCCGAGCAGACGCTCAAGGCCGGCATGGCCCCGGCCAAGAAGGCTGCCGAGGTGGCCGGCAGCGTCGTGGGCGCCGCCGCACGCACCGCGACCCGCAAGCCGGCACCGTCCCGCAAGGCCGCTGCAAGGCCCGCGGCCAGGTCGCAGAAGGCCGCAACCGGCGGGCGCGGCGACTGACCCACAACCCTGCCGGGCTGTACACCTTTTGACGCGCGCGGCCGAGCCGCCTGCTGTTATCGTGGGCGCCGGATCCGCCTGCCCGCTGCCATGACACCATTTGCCTGTGCCCATGCCACGCACCCGGACTGGCGCATGGCCCTCGGGCTGGCCCTCGCCCAGCTTGAGCCTCAAGTGGCCGGACGTGCCGGCCTCACGCTGGGCTGGGTCTACCTCACCGATCACTACGCCGGCGCCGCCGAAGCGGTGGTGGAGCGCCTGCGCGAGCGCTTCCCGGGCGTCGCATGGGTGGGGGGCGTGGGCGTGGGCGTCTCGGGCAGCGGCGTCGAGTACTTCGACGAGCCCGCGCTGACCTTGATGCTCGGCGATGTGCCGCGCGACCAGTTCAAGCTGTTTTCCGGCCTCCGGCCGCTGTCCGGCTTCTCGGCACAGACCGCACTGGTGCATGCCGATGCCGGTACGCCGGAACTGGGCGAGCTGATCGTCGAGCTGGCCGAGCGTACCGACGCGGGCTATGTCTTCGGCGGCCTGACCGCGGCACGCACCCGTGCGCTGCACATTGCCGACGGCGTGTTCGAAGGGGGGCTTTCCGGCGTGGCGTTCGGCGCCGGCGTCGGCATCGTCTCGCGCGTCACCCAGGGCAGTCAGCCGGTGGGCCCGGCACGGCGCATCACCGAGGCCGACCAGAACGTGGTGGTGTCGCTCGACAATGAACCCGCGCTCGAATGCCTGCTGCAGGACCTGCGGCTCGACGCCGAAAGGCCGCGCGAGGTGCTGCCGCGGTTGCGCAACACCCTGGTCGGACTCACGGATGCCGGCGACACGGCGGTCACGCGCCCCGGGCAGTTCGGCACCGACGTTCGGGTGCGGCACCTGGTCGGCATCGACCCCGGCCGGCGCGGCGTGGCGATCGCGGACCGCGCGCAGGTGGGCGCGCAACTGGCCTTCTGCACGCGCAACGCCGAAGCGGCCCGGCGTGACCTGGTGCGCATCTGCACCGAGATCCGCGAGGAGGTCGAACCGGAAACCCAGCCGCTGGAGCAGGCGCTGCAGGGCCGAGGTGCCGACGCAGGCCACCCGGCGCACACCATGCCCGGCATTGCCGGCGCGGTGTACGTGAGCTGCGCGGGCCGCGGCGGCCCGCATTTTGGTGCGCCGTCCGCCGAACTGGCCATCGTGAAGCACGCGCTGGGCGACGTGCCGCTGGTCGGCTTTTTTGCCGGCGGCGAGATCGCGCATCACCACCTGTACGGCTACACCGGCGTCCTGACGGTGTTCACGCATCAGCGATAGGCCACCCGCGGAAAGCCGGACACCCCAGGGGTGAGGCGATCCGTGCGAGGTGTTCAAGCTGCCGCCGGTGGTCAACCAGAAGTGCGCGGAGCTCGTGCGGTGCGTTGGCGCGACGGTGCGGGCCTGCCTCGGCGACGACTGACGCCCTGCACCTCGTTCAGCAGGAAGTCGACGAACGCCTTCACGCCGGCCGACAGATGCCGGTTGTGCGGATACATCACCGAAAACGGCCGGCTGCGGCCGCGCAAGTCCCGCAGCACCTCGACCAGTTCGCCGTGCTGCACCGCCTCGGCCGCGACGAAGTCGAAGGTCTGGCACAGGCCCGCGCCGGACCGCGCCAGGCTCACGCACCCGAGCACGTCGTCGCTCACGCGCCAGCGACCGTCGACGGTGAAGTCGACCTCGCGGCCGTCCACGACAAAGACCCAGGGCATGGGCCGGCCGGTGCTCGGCAGCTCGAACTGCATGCAGGCGTGATGCCGCAGCTCTTCAAGCGAACGCGGAGTGCCGTGCTTGCGCAGGTACGCAGGCGAGGCATACACACCCAGCGCCGCGTCCTCGAGCATGCGCGCGACCAGCCGGCTGTCCGGCGGCGTGCCGGCGCGGATCGCCAGGTCGTAGCCTTCTTCCACGAAGTCGATGTTGCGGTTGGAGACGTTGAGTTCGACCGCCAGTTGCGGGTGCCTGTCCATCAGCCGGGGCAGCAGCGGCAGCAGGCGGTGGTGCGCATAGGTGGTCGGCACGCTGATGCGCAGGGTGCCCACCGGCTGGCCCTGCCGGCCGGTGATGGCGCGCTCCGCCGATTCGATCTGGCCCAGCGCTTGCCGGCAATGCTCGAAGTACAGGCGCCCATCGTCGGTGAGCCGCACCTGCCGCGTGGTGCGCACGAAGAGCTTGACCTTCAGCCGCGCCTCCAGGCGTGCGATCGAGCGGCTCACCGCCGCCGGCGTGAGGCCCAGCGCCTGTGCCGCGGCGGTGAAGCTGCCCAGCTCGGCAGCGCGGCAGAACAGTTCGATGCTGCCCAGCTGCACCGGCTCGAAGTGGCGGCTCATCGCTGCTTGTTCCTTAACGTAATCAATGAATTGAAGCTGCGGCCATTTTCTTACGGCAACGACGCCAATACAGTGATCTCACGTTCAAACAACCCGCAGGAAACCCCATGAGCAAGCAGATCCGCGTCCTGATGATCCTGACCTCCAACAACGTGATGGGCGAACACGGCAAACCCACCGGCATCTGGGCCGAGGAGCTGGCCGTGCCCTACTACGCACTGGCTGACGCAGGCGCCGCGGTGGACTTCGCATCGCCGCGCGGGGGTGCCGCGCCTTTCGATGCGCAAAGCCTCAAGCCTGCCGGCGAGAACGAGTCGCCGGCCGTCGAGCGGCTGGTGAAAGACGAGGCCCTGCAGCGCCGGCTTGCGCAGGTGCCGGTCGCGGGGTCGGTCGATGCATCGGCCTATGACGCGGTGTTCTTCCCCGGCGGCCACGGCACGATGTGGGACCTGCCCGGCGACGCCGGCGTGCAGCGCGCAGTCGAGTCGGCCTGGGCGGCCGGCAGGTTCGTGGCGGCCGTGTGCCATGGCCCTGCCGGCCTGGTGAGCGCGAAGCGACCGGACGGGCAGTCCATCCTCGCCGGCAAGCGGGTCAACGGCTTCACCGACGAGGAAGAGATCGCGGTCGGCCTGGCCGACGTCGTGCCCTTCCACCTGGAGCAGCGCATGCGCGAGCTGGGCGGGCGTTTCGAGCGCGGCCCGAACTGGAGCGCGTATGCGGTGCGCGACGGCCAGCTGATCACCGGCCAGAACCCGATGTCGTCGGCCGTGGTGGCGGCCGAGCTGCTCGGTGCGCTGGGCTTGGGCGGCGCACGCACGGCCTGACGGTCCTTGCCGTGCGGCGCGGTCACGTCTGGCGTGGCCGCGTGCGTTCAGGCGGCGCTCAGCACGCGCGCAGTACAGTCGGGGCAGCCTGCAAGAAGCAGCCAGGCCCGCCCCCCGCGATGAACGCCCAGCCAGAACTCGCCCCACCCGCCACCGCCAACGATCGGGCCGCCCGCCAGGCCGAAGTGGTGAATGCCCTGAAGGCCGTGCTGCCGGCCCACGCACTGCTGTGGCGGCGGGAGGACACCGTGCCCTACGAATGCGACGGGCTCACGGCCTATCGCGAGCAGCCCCTGGTCGTGGCCTTGCCCGAAAGCGACGAACAGGTGGCCGCGGCATTGCGCACCTGCCATCGGCTCAAGGTGCCGGTGGTCGCGCGCGGCGCCGGCACCGGGCTTTCGGGCGGCGCGCTGCCGCATGCACTGGGCGTGACGCTGTCGCTTGCCAAGTTCAACCGCATCAGGAAGGTGGACCCGCTGGCGCGCGTGGCGGTCGTGCAGTGCGGCGTGCGCAACCTCGCGATCAGCGAAGCGGCGGCGCCGTTCGGCCTGTACTACGCGCCCGACCCGAGCAGCCAGATCGCCTGCACCATCGGCGGCAACGTGGCCGAGAACTCGGGCGGCGTGCACTGCCTGAAGTACGGCCTCACGGTGCACAACGTGCTGAAGCTGCGCGGCTTCACGATCGAGGGAGATGCCTTCGAATTCGGCAGCGACGCGCTCGATGCCGCAGGGCTGGACCTGCTGTCGGTCTTCATCGGAAGCGAAGGCATGCTGGGCGTGGTGACCGAGGTGACGGTGAAGCTCCTGCCCAGGCCGCCCACTGCGCGTTGCATCATGGCCAGCTTCGACGACATCCGCAAGGCCGGCGACGCGGTGGCCAACATCATTGCCGAAGGCATCATCCCGGCCGGCCTCGAGATGATGGACAAGCCGATGACCGCGGCCGTCGAGGACTTCGTGCACGCCGGCTACGACCTCAACGCGCAAGCAATCCTGCTGTGCGAAAGCGATGGCACACGCGAAGAGGTGAACGAGGAGATCGGCCGCATGATGGACGTGCTGGTCGGCTCCGGCGCCACGCGCGTCGAGGTGAGCAAGGACGAAGCGCAGCGCCTGAAGTTCTGGAGCGGCCGCAAGAACGCCTTCCCGGCTTCGGGCCGCATCAGCCCCGACTACATGTGCATGGACTCCACCATTCCGCGCAGGAAGCTGGCCGACATCTTGATCGCCATCGCGCAGATGGAAACGAAATACGGGTTGCGCTGCGCCAACGTCTTCCATGCGGGCGACGGCAACCTGCACCCGCTGATCCTGTTCGATGCCAACGACCCCGACCAGCTGCACCGTGCCGAGCTCTTCGGCGCCGACATCCTCGAAACCAGCGTGGCGCTGGGCGGCACGGTGACCGGCGAGCACGGCGTGGGCGTCGAGAAGCTGGGCTCGATGTGCGTGCAGTTCAGCCCCGAGGAGCGCGAGCAGATGCTGGCGCTCAAGCGCGCCTTCGACGCTGACGGGCTGCTCAACCCCGGCAAGGTGATCCCCACGCTGGCGCGCTGCGCCGAGTACGGAAAGATGCACGTGAAGCGCGGGCTGCTGCCCTTCCCCGACCTGCCGAGGTTCTGAACACGACGATGGATCTCGCCCTCACGGACCTGGTCGAGCGCGTGCGCGGCGCAGCCGCCACCCAGACGCCGCTGCGCATCCGCGGCAGCGGCAGCAAGGACTTCTACGGCGGCTCGCTGCGCGGCGAGGTGCTCGACGTCGCTGCGCTGGCCGGCATCAGCAGCTACGAACCGACCGAGCTGGTCGTCACCGCCCGCGCCGGCACGCCGCTGGTCGAACTCGAGGCGGCACTGGCCGAAAGAGGCCAGTGCCTCGCCTTCGAGCCGCCACGGTTCGGCGGCGGCGGCACGGTGGGCGGCATGGTGGCCGCCGGGCTGTCGGGCCCGCCACGCGCCAGCGTGGGCGCGGTGCGCGACTACCTGCTCGGCGCCACGCTGCTCAACGGCCGCGCCGAGGTGCTGAGCTTCGGCGGGCAGGTGATGAAAAACGTCGCGGGCTACGACGTCTCGCGCCTGCTGGCCGGCTCCATGGGCACGCTGGGCGTCGTTCTCGAGGTGTCGCTGAAGGTCCTGCCGATGGCCCCGGCCACGGCCACCCTGCGTTTCGAGCTGCCGCAGGCCGAGGCGCTGCAGCACCTGCACACGCTGGCCGGCCGGCCGCTGCCGCTCAACGCCAGCGCCTGGTGGGACGGCACGCTCGTGCTGCGGCTGCGCGGCGCGCATGCCGCGGTGCAGTCGGCCATGCACGAGCTCGGCGGCGAGCTGATCGACCCGGTGTTCGCCAGCCAGTTCTGGAGCGGCCTGCGCGACCACAGCGACGAGTTCTTCCAGAAGGCGCGCAGCGCTGTCGACGCCGGCGCCGCGCTATGGCGCCTGTCGCTGCCGCAGACGGCGCCGCCGCTGCCGGTGTCCGGCGAGCTGCTGGTGGAATGGGGCGGCGCGCAGCGCTGGCTGTGCACCACCGCGCCGGCCGCCGGCGTGCGGGAGGCGGCCGCAAGGCTGGGCGGGCATGCGACGCTGTTCTATGCCGCCAACAAGGCGGCCGGGGCATTCGCCCCGCTCGCGCCGCCGGTGGACCGCATCCACCGCGAGTTGAAGAAGGCTTTCGATCCGGCGGGCATCTTCAACCGCGGTCGCCTGTACCCGGACCTCTGACCCCACGACGATGCAGACGCACCTCGCCCCCGAGTTCCAGAACACCCCTGAAGGCCGGGAGGCCGAGGCCATCCTGCGCAAGTGCGTGCACTGCGGCTTCTGCACGGCCACCTGCCCCACCTACCAGTTGCTGGGCGACGAACTCGACGGCCCCCGCGGGCGCATCTACCTGATGAAGCAGGTGCTCGAAGGCGAACAGCCCACGCGCAGCACGCAGCTGCACCTCGACCGCTGCCTCACCTGTCGCAACTGCGAGTCCACATGCCCGTCCGGCGTGCAGTACGGCGCCCTGGTCGACATCGGCCGCCACATCGTCGAAGCCAAGGTGGAGCGCCCGGCGGGCGAACGCGTGAAGCGCTGGCTGCTGAAGGAGGGCCTGACCTCCGCGCTCTTCGCGCCGGCCATGAAGCTGGGGCAGGCGGTGCGACCGCTGCTGCCGGCAACGCTGAAGAACAAGGTGCCGCCCAAGCCGGCGACACGCGCTCACTTCTGGCCCACGCGCCAGCACCCGCGCAAGGTGCTGCTGCTGCCGGGCTGCGTGCAGCCGGCCATGATGCCCAACATCAACAGCGCGACGGCACGGGTGCTCGACGCGGCCGGCATCCAGGCCGTGGTGGCCGACGGGGCAGGCTGCTGCGGCGCCATCCGCGCCCATCTGAACGACCACGGCGGCGCCCTGGCCGACATGCGCCGCAACATCGAGGCCTGGTGGCCGCTGGTCGAGCGCGGCGAGGTCGAGGCGATCGTGATGAACGCGTCCGGCTGCGGCGTCACGGTCAGGGAGTACGGGCGCCATCTCGCTCACGACCTTGCGTATGCCGGGCGAGCCGAGCGCATTGCCTCGCTCACCAAGGACCTCAGCGAGCTGCTGCCGGAACTGGTGCCCAAGCTCAAGCCCAAGCTGCGGTCATTGCGCAACAGGAAGCTGGCTTTCCACCCGCCGTGCACGCTGCAGCATGGGCAGCAATTGCGCGGCGGTGTCGAGACCGGGCTGCGCGAGCTGGGCTTCGAGGTGAACGTCGTGCCTGGCGAAAGCCATCTGTGCTGCGGCTCTGCCGGCACGTATTCGGTGTTGCAGCCGAAGCTTGCCTACGAGCTGCGCGACCGCAAGCTGGCGTTGCTGCAGCCGCTGGCACCGCAGGCCATCGTGTCGGCCAACATCGGCTGCATCCAGCACCTGCAAAGCGGCACCGACACGCCGGTGAAACACTGGGTCGAGGTTCTCGACGAAGCGCTGCCGGCCTGACGCCGGACAGCGGCCATCCACCGGTTCAGGCACGCGGCGGATTCACCGGCGGATCGCGCACCGGCGGCATGGTCGGCTCGGGCTCCTTGATGTCGGGCACCTCGGGCTCGGGCGGGGGCGGGGTCGGCACTTCGATCGGCGGGTCTTCGGGGGGTGAATGCAAGCCGCGAGGCGAATGCAGTCGCACGCGTTTCAGCAGGGTGGGAATGTGGGCGCCGAAGGATCGCTGGGAAAAAAACAGGTTCAAGGTCTTGGACATTCGCATACCGCTCGCGCCGGACTTGGGTACGCCGGGCGCGCCGAAAAGGGCCATGTGACGGCCTGCCCCTTCAATATCGTTGACCGCCTGCGGCGACACCGTCAGCGTGTGGACAACGCCGGTGTAGGACCCCGCTGAGCCTCTGCGCACCCGCCAAGAAAAAAGGCCACCCCGAAGGGTGGCCTGAACGCTCTCGAAAACTTCTGACGGGCGAGTTGCAGCGCCCGGCTTCATCAGAAGTTGTGCTTGATGCCGAGATCGAAACCGTTTTTCTCCAGGTTCGACGCCATGTTGTCGCGGCGCTCGCTCACCAGGTCGGCATAGACCGTGGTGCGCTTGGAGAGGAAATAGTGGTAGCCAATGCCGGCTTGCTTGTCGAGCTTGACGCTGGTGTCCTTGTTCTTCAGCTCGCCGTAGCTGGCGCGCAGCTCGCCGCCGCCGATCGGAGCAGCCGCAGACACGAGGTACGACTGCACCTTCTGCGCCGCGGTGTTCTTGCCCGAGCCGTAGAACGCGCCCAGCTTCAGGAAGCCGAGGTTGTACGAGCCGTTGATCGTGGCCCAGCGGTCGTCGGTGTCGGAGGGGTTCTCGAAGCCCACGCCCACGACGATCGGGCCGGCGACATACGAACCACCCAGGCTGTAGGGACGCTTCTGCGCGTCGCCGACGGCGTTGCTGGAGGCTTCCGCGACCTGCGCGCCGAAGGAGAAGCCAGCGATCGAGTAGCGGTAGTTCACGGTGTCGCTGTAGCGCGTGGTGCCGACGCGGCCGCTGACGATGGAGCCGTTGGTGGCCACGGTGTCGGTGCCGAACGGATCCGCCGGAGACTGGCCGAAGGTGTAGGCCGGGTTCTCTTCACGACCCAGCGACACGCGGCCGAAACCGCCTTCGAGGCCGACGATGGACTTGCCTTCCCAATAGCGGTCGGCATTGCTTTGCGTGCCGGTGTCGGCATTGAAGCGGTGTTCGATCTGGAACACGGCCTTCAGGCCGCCGCCGAGGTCTTCGACGCCGCGGAAGCCCAGGCGGCTGCCCGAACCGTTGCGGACTTCGCGGTTCTTCACCGCGTCGGCCTGCTGGGCCAGCGAGAGGTCGACGCGGCCGTACACCGTGACGGACGACTGTGCCGAAGCTGCACCAGCAGTACCAAGCACGGCGAGGGCGATCAGGGATTTTTTCATCTTCATCATTCCTGCGAACTGAGGGGAAAGCACTGCGGGGTGAGACTCACCATGCGGTGCCGGGTGGGACAACCGTGAAAGCGCGGTTGGCACGTCGTGCATCAGCACTTCTTGCCCGACGTTTGCTTCTGGGCCGGCTCGGCAGCAAGCATCACGCGCTCGGCCGGGGCGATGAAATCGCCGCTCAGCAGGCCGGTCAGCTCGCCGGTGGCAGCGGCGGTTTGCACTACATCCTTCGAGACGACTGCGTGGACCTCGGCACGCACGGTGGCGGCGGCCTGAGCCACGAGGCTCGTCGTCATCAACAACAGGCCGCCAGACAGCGATGCGGCGAAACGAATCATTCGAGTGGGAGGTCAATGCGTCCTGAATGGACGATGGGCGCGACTCTAGGCAGCTTGCCCTAGTCGATAAACACAGCGCACAGCAATGGGGCATTTCACCTACGCGAACAATGCCGACACATGGCCGTCACGTAGGGTCTTTCAAACGCCCTTAATGAAAAAACAAAAAGCCGCTGCTCGCGACTATCGCGTGCAGCGGCATGCAGCGAGATGCCGGTCAGGCCGGCATCAGAGGAGACAACCGGTCAGCGCACCTTGCCTTCCTTCCAGGCTTGCAGCAGGCGCGAGTAGTCGATGGTTTCACCCTTCGGCTTTTCGTTGGCGAGCTTGGCCCACGGTGCCTGCTTGTCGCTCAGCCACTTCTTCGCGTCTTCCTTCTTGTTGAGCTTGGGCGCGCACTTGGCCATACCGGCACGCTCGAGGCGGGCCAGCACCTGGTCCATTTCGTCGGCCAGGGTGTCCATCGCGCCCTGCGGGGTCTTCTCACCCGTCACGGCCTGCGCCACGTTCTTCCACCACAGCTGCGCCAGCTTCGGATAGTCGGGCACGTTGGTGCCGGTGGGCGACCAGGCCACGCGTGCCGGGCTGCGATAGAACTCCACCAGTCCGCCGAGCTTGGGCGCCATGTCGGTCATCGCCTTGCTCTGGATGTCGCTCTCGCGAATGGGCGTCAGGCCGACGATGGTCTTCTTCAGCGAGGTCGACTTCGCGGTGATGAACTGCGCATACAGCCAGGCGGCTGCCGTGCGGTTCTCGTCGTGGTTGGCGAAGAAGGTCCACGAACCCACGTCCTGGTAGCCGTTCTGCATGCCCTGCTTCCAGTACGGGCCGTTGGGGCCGGG
>CAMLNA010000012.1 GCA_946481025.1 uncultured Rivibacter sp. | reverse complement strand
GCTACTGCCCCGCCGGTGTGTACGAGTTCGTCCGGAACGACGACAACACCGAGCGCCTGCAGATCAACGCGCAGAACTGCGTGCACTGCAAGACCTGCGACATCAAGGACCCGATGCAGAACATCGTGTGGGTCACGCCGGAGGGCGGCGGCGGACCGAACTACAGCGGGATGTGAACCGACCACAACCACTCGACAAAGGCAGCCTCGGCTGCCTTTGTCGCTGGAGCCTGAAGTACACTCGCCCGGCCAGGAGAGAGCTTCCTCGTGAAGCCGCCGAAGGCGCAGGGGCCCCGCCCCGAACGCTCAGGCAAAAGGACTGGCACACGCCCCTCGAAGGGGCGTTCCTCGCTGGAGAGAGGTCGGCCTTCGAGCCCACCCACCGAAGGGGCAAGCGGACACCGGTATAGCCAGGCCCGCCAATCTCTCAGGTAAAGCGGACAGAGAGGGCACGATCGATCACCAGCCACTGGTGTTGTGAAACCTGCCCTCGGAGCCCAACATGTCCGCCGAACTGCTCAAGACACCGCTGCACGCATTGCACCTCGAACTTGGCGCCAAGATGGTCGAGTTCGGCGGCTACGACATGCCGGTCAACTTCCCCGGCGGCATCATCGCCGAGCACCGGCACTGCCGGGAGTCGGCCGCGCTGTTCGACGTGTCGCACATGGGCCAGCTGCGCCTCGTCGGCGACGAGGCCGCGAAGGCTCTCGAAACACTGGTGCCGGTGGACGTGATCGACCTCGCCGTGGGCAAGCAGCGCTATGCCTTCTTCACCAATGCCAACGGCGGCATCCTCGACGACCTGATGATCACCCGCCGCTCGAACGACCTGTTCGTGGTGGTCAACGCAGCCTGCAAGGCAGCCGACACCCGGCACCTGGTCACGCACATCGGCCACCGCTGCAACATCGTGCCGCTGCCCGACCGCGCCCTGCTGGCGCTGCAGGGGCCCAAGGCCGTCACCGCACTGGCGCGGCTGAGCCCCGAGGTGACCGCGCTGACCTTCATGACCGGCGGCAGCTTCATCATCAACGGCGTCGAGTGTTTCGTCACCCGCTCGGGCTACACCGGCGAGGACGGCTTCGAGATCTCGGTGCCGGCCGACGCCTCGGTGGCGCTGGCCAAGGCGCTGCTCTCGCAGCCCGAGGTCAAGCCTGCCGGCCTGGGCGCACGCGACACGCTGCGCCTGGAAGCCGGGCTGTGCCTGTACGGCCACGACATCAACGAAACCACCACGCCGGTCGAGGCAGGCCTCACCTGGGCCATCCAGAAGGTGCGCCGCCCCGGTGGTGCACGCGCCGGCCACTACCCGGGCGCCGCGGCCATCGAAGGCCAGCTCGCCACCGGCCCCACCATGAAGCGCGTGGGCCTGCTGGGCCTGGAGCGCGTGCCGGTGCGCGAAGGCGCCCCGCTGGTCGATGCCCAGGGCCGCAAGCTCGGCCACGTGACCAGCGGCACGCTGGCGCCCACCGTCAACCAGCCGATCGCGATGGCCTACCTCGCGGCCAACCACGCGCTGCCCAGCCATGAGGTGTACGCCGAGGTGCGCAACAAGCGCCAGCCGATGCGCGTGACCGCCCTGCCCTTCGCCCAGCACCGCTACCACCGCGGCTGACCCGGCCGCCCCGCATTTCCCGCTCGCCGAACAGAGACCACCAAGGAGCCACCGATGACTACGAAGTTCACTGCCGACCACGAATGGATCAACATCGAAGACCACGACGCCGCCGTCGTGGGCATCACCCACCATGCGCAGGACGCGCTGGGTGACGTGGTGTTCGTCGATCTGCCCGAGGTCGGCAAGAGCTACAAGAAGGGCGAAGTGGCCGGCGTCGTCGAATCGGTGAAGGCCGCCGCCGACATCTACAGCCCGGTGAGCGGCGAAGTGGTCGAGGTGAACGAGGCCCTGCGTTCCGACCCGGCCCTGGCCAACAGCGACCCGCTGGGCGAAGGCTGGTTCTTCAAGATCAAGATCAGCAACATGGCCGAGTTCGACGAACTCATGGACGCGCCGGCCTACGACGCGCTGCTCGCCAAAGGGTAGATGACTGCCCCTCGACCGGCGGGTACGCCGGTCGCTCCCCGAGGGGAGGCGGGCCCTGCTTGGGGCGGCCCGGCGCGGCGGCCCGCACTCGCCAAACGTCCCCCTGTTCAAACCAGCTGTACACCGCCATGCTCATGTCTTCCGTTGCGCCGCTGGGCGCGCTCGAGAACCCTTCCGAATTCGTGGCACGCCACATCGGCGTCGATGCTGCCGACGAGCAGCACATGCTCAGCGTGATCGGCGCGGCCTCGCGCCGCGCGATGATCGAAGCCATCGTGCCTCGCAGCATCGCGCGCGGGCAGGCCATGCAACTGCCGCCGGCCGTCGGTGAAGCCGGGGCGCTGGCCGAGCTGCGCGCCATCGCGTCGAAGAACAAGGTGTTCAAGAGCCACATCGGCCAGGGCTACTTCGGCACCCTGACGCCGGGCGTCATCCTGCGCAACATCCTCGAGAACCCCGCCTGGTACACCGCCTACACGCCCTACCAGGCCGAGATCTCGCAGGGCCGCATGGAGGCGCTGGTCAACTTCCAGACCATGGTGGCCGACCTCACCGGCCTCGCCATCGCCAACGCCTCCATGCTCGACGAGGCCACCTCGGCCGCAGAAGCCATGACGCTGGCTGCTCGCGCGGGCAAGAGCAGGAGCACGAGCTTCTTCGTGGCCGACGACGTGCTGCCGCAGACGCTGGAAGTGGTGCGCACGCGCGCCCTGCCGCTGGGCATCACGGTGGTCACCGGCCCCGCCGAACAGGCCGGCAGCGGCGACCACTTCGGCGCGCTGCTGCAGTACCCCGGCGTCGATGGCGTGGTGCGCAACCTCAAACCCGTCATCGACGCGGTGCACGCCAGGGGCGGCGCCGCCATCGTGGCGGCCGACCTGCTGGCGCTCGCGCTGCTCGTTTCGCCGGGCGAACTGGGCGCCGACATCGCGGTGGGCACCACCCAGCGCTTCGGCATGCCCATGGGCAACGGCGGCCCGCATGCCGCCTACATGGCCTGCCGCGACGAGTTCAAGCGCCAGCTGCCCGGCCGCCTGGTGGGCGTGAGCGTCGACGCGCACGGCAACCCGGCCTACCGCCTGGCGCTGCAGACCCGCGAGCAGCACATCCGCCGCGAGAAGGCCACGTCCAACATCTGCACGGCGCAGGTGCTGCCCGCGGTGGTGGCCAGCATGTACGCCGTCTACCACGGCCCGCAGGGCCTCAAGCGCATCGCGCAGCGCGTGGCGAGCTATGCCGCCGTGCTGGCCGACGGGCTCACCCGGCTGGGCGCCAAGGTCGCCAATGAAACGGCTTTCGACACGGTGCTGGTCGATTGCGGCGCGCAGGCCGCCATGCGCCTGCAGGCCGCCCGCGACACCGGCCGCAACCTGCGCGACGCCGGCAACGGCCGCGTGGGCATCTCGCTCGACGAGACCACCACCCGCGCCGACATCGAAGCGCTGTGGGCCCTGTTCGCCGACGGCAAGCCGCTGCCGGCCTGGGCGCCTTACGAAAAAGGCGTGGCGCCGATGCTGCCGGCCGAGCTCAAGCGCACCAGCGCCTACCTCGCGCACCCAGTGTTCAACACCCACCACTCCGAGACCGAGATGCTGCGCTACATCCGCAGCCTGTCGGACAAGGACCTCGCCCTCGACCGCAGCATGATCCCGCTGGGCTCGTGCACGATGAAGCTCAACGCGACCAGCGAGATGATCCCCATCACCTGGCCCGAGTTCGCGCATGTGCACCCGTTCGCGCCACGCGAACAGCTGGCCGGCTATGAAGCGCTCGACCGCCAGCTGCAGGCGTGGCTGTGCCAGGCCACCGGCTATGCCGGCATCAGCCTGCAGCCCAACGCCGGCTCGCAGGGCGAATACGCAGGCCTCCTGATCATCAAGGCCTACCACGAAGCGCGCGGCCAGGGCCAGCGCAACATCTGCCTCATTCCCGAGTCGGCGCACGGCACCAACCCCGCCAGCGCGCAGATGGCGGGCATGCAGGTGGTGGTGACCAAGTGCGACGAGGAAGGCAACGTCGACCTGGCCGATCTCAAGGCCAAGTGCGAGCTGCACAGCGACAGGCTCAGCTGCGTGATGATCACCTACCCCTCCACCTACGGCGTGTTCGATACGCACGTGAAGGAACTCTGCGCACTGGTGCACAGCCACGGCGGCCGCGTCTACGTGGACGGCGCCAACATGAATGCGCTGGTCGGTGTGGCGGCGCCGGGTGAGTTCGGCGGCGATGTGAGCCATCTCAACCTGCACAAGACCTTCTGCATCCCGCACGGCGGCGGCGGCCCGGGCGTGGGCCCGGTGTGCGTGGTGGCCGACCTGGTGCCCTACCTGCCGGCGCATCGCGCGGCGGGCCTCGGCACCGGGCAGCAGATTGGCGCCGTGAGCGCCGCGCCGCTGGGCAACGCGGCCGTGCTGCCCATCAGCTGGATGTACGTGCGCATGATGGGCGCCGACGGCCTGCAGGCCGCCACCGAGACCGCCATCCTCTCCGCCAACTACGTCGCCGCGCGGCTGTCGGACCACTACGACATCCACTTCAGCGGCAACGTGGCCGGCATCAAGGGTGGCGGCGTGGCGCACGAGTGCATCCTCGACCTGCGTCCGCTGAAGGACAGCAGCGGCATCACCGCCGAAGACGTGGCCAAGCGCCTGATCGACTACGGCTTCCATGCGCCCACGCTGAGCTTCCCGGTGGCCGGCACGCTGATGGTGGAGCCCACCGAAAGCGAATCGCGCTTCGAGCTCGACCGCTTCTGCGACGCGATGATCGCCATCCGCGAGGAGATCCGGCAGGTCGAGCAAGGCGCATGGCCGAAGGACGACAACCCGCTCAAGAACGCACCTCACACCGCCGAGGCGCTGCTCAAGGCCGAGTGGCCGCATGCGTATTCGCGCGAGGCGGCGGCCTACCCCATGGCCTCGCTGCGCAGGCAGAAATACTGGTCGCCGGTGGGCCGGGTCGACAACGTGTACGGGGACCGCAACCTGTTCTGCGCCTGCGTCCCGGTGGCCGACTACCAATGAAGTCGCTCGAAGCCGGGCGGGCCGCCGCGCCGGGCCGCCCCAAGCAAGGCCCGCCTCCCCTCGGGGAGCGGCGGGTGGATTCCACCTGTCGAGGGGTCGTCATGCGGGCCGCCGCGCCGGGCCGCCCCAAGCAAGGCCCGCCTTCCCTCGGGGGAGTGGCGGGTGTATTTCACCCGTCGAGGGGTCGTCATGACTGAACACTTCGCGAGCGACAACTACGCCGGCATCTGCCCCGAGGCGCTTCACTGGTTCCTCGAGGCCAACGCCAGCGGCCACCAGCCGGGCTACGGCGAAGACGAATGGACCCAGCGGGTGTCGGACCGGCTGCGCGAGCTGTTCCAGGCCGATTGCGACGTCTACTTCGTCTTCAACGGCACGGCGGCCAACTCGCTGGCGCTGGCCTCCTTGTGCCAGAGCTACCACTCGGTGATCTGCACGACGGTCGCGCACATCGAGACCGACGAGTGCGGCGGCCCGGAGTTCTTTTCCAACGGCTCCAAGCTGCTGGTGGCCGAAGGCACGAGCGACGCGGCCCGGCTCGGCAAGCTCACGCCCGACGCGGTGGAGCAGCTCGTCACCAAGCGCGACGACATCCACTACCCCAAGCCCAAGGTGGTGAGCCTCACGCAGGCCACCGAGCTGGGCACGCTCTACACGGTGGAAGAGGTGCGCGCCATCTCGGCCATCGCGAAGCGGCGCCAGCTCAAGGTGCACATGGACGGCGCCCGCTTCGCCAATGCGGTGGCGGCGCTGGGCTGCCACCCGAGCGACATCACCTGGCGTGCCGGCGTGGACGTGCTGTGTTTCGGCGGCACCAAGAACGGCCTGCCGGTCGGCGAGGCGGTGGTGTTCTTCGACCGTGCGCTCAGCGAAGACTTCGCCTACCGCGTCAAGCAGGCCGGGCAGCTGGCTTCGAAGATGCGCTTCATCTCGGCACCGTGGATCGGCATGCTCGAGAACGACGTGTGGCTGCGCAACGCGCGGCACGCGAACGCCATGGCGCAGCGGCTGCATGAGCGCATCGCCGGCGTGCCGGGCGTGCGGGTGATGCACCCGCCGCAGGCCAACGCGGTGTTCGCTTTCCTGCCGCGGCCGGCCATCGACGCGCTGCATGGGCAAGGCTGGAAGTTCTACGACTTCATCGCGGGCGGCGGCTGCCGGCTGATGTGCGCCTGGGACACCACGCCCGAGGCGGTGGACGCGTTCGCCGCCGACATCAGGAAGGCATGCGGGGCGTGAGGTGCATGCGCAGCGGCGGGTCCTGCTGTTCCTCGTCGCGCTCGGTGCGGGCGCCCTGACGGCCTGTGGAGGCGACATGTTCGCAAGCTTCACGGAGCGCTACTTCTTCTACCCCGACAAGGTGGTCTACACGACGCCGCAGGCGCATGGGCTGCAGTCGCAGGACCTGCACATCCCGGGGCCGGAGGGCTCCACGCTGCATGCCTGGTGGATGCCGGCGCGCGGGCCTGCGCTCGGCACCGTGCTGCACGTGCACGGCAATGCGGCCAACATCAGCAACCACCTGCCGCTGGTGGCCTGGCTGCCCGCCGCCGGCTTCAACCTGCTGACCTTCGACTACCGCGGCTACGGCCGGTCGAACGGCTCGCACAGCCTGGCCGGCGTGGTGGCGGACACGCTGGCCGCGCTCGAGCACGTGCGCACGCTGCCGGGCGTGGACCCGCAGCGGCTGGTGGTCATCGGCCAGAGCCTGGGCGGCGCCACCGCCCTGCGCGCCGTAGCACAAGACTCCGCCGGCATCCGCCTGCTCGTCATCGACTCGGCCTTCAGCAGCTATCGCGGCATCGCCCGCGAGGCGCTCGAACACATCGGCCCGGTCGGCGTGCTGGGGCCCTTGCTCATTCCCACGCTGCCGGGCGACAAGGACGATCCCGTCGCCGCGGCGGCACGGATCCGGGTGCCGCTGCTCGTGGTGCACGGCAGCCGCGACATCGTCGTGCCGCAGCACCACGGCGAGCGGATCTTCGCGGCGGCGCCCGAGCCCAAGCGCTGGATCGGCGTCGACGAGGGCGAGCATGTCGATGCCCTGGTGCGGCCGGACGTGCAGCACCAGGTGCGCGAGGCGCTGATCGCCGCCGTGCGCTGAACCCCAACCGCGAACCGAGGTCTTCCAGTCATGGCTGTTTCCGTCTTCGACCTGTTCAAGATCGGCATCGGACCGAGCAGCTCGCACACCGTCGGACCGATGCGCGCCGCGCGGCTGTTCGTGCTGCGGCTCGATCATGAAGGGCATCTGCCCCGCACGGCGCGTGTGCTGTGCGAGCTGTACGGCTCGCTCGGCGCCACCGGCAAGGGCCACGGCAGCGACAAGGCCGTGCTGCTGGGGCTGGCCGGGCATGAGCCCGACACGGTCGACGTCGAAGCCATTCCCGGGGTGCTCGATGGCATCCGCCAGCAGCGTCGCATTTCATTGCTGGGCCGTCATGAGCTGGCCTTCGACGAGAGCACCGACCTGCTGTTCCTGCGCCGCCAGACCCTGCCCTTTCATGCCAACGGCATGCGCTTCGTTGCCTTCGATGCGTCGGGCAACGAGCTGCAGTCGCGTGTGTACTACTCGGTCGGGGGCGGCTTCGTGGTGAGCGACGAGGTGGCGGCCGACGGCGAGAAGCAGAAGGTGATCGCACCCGATGCGACCGTGCTGCCCTTCCCCTTCAAGACCGGCGCCGAGCTGCTGGCGCTCACCGCGCGCGAGCAGTGTTCCATCGCCGAGATCATGCGGCGCAACGAGCGGCACTGGCGCAGCGATGCCGAGATCGACGCAGGCCTGCTGAAGATCTGGCGGGTGATGCAGGACTGCGTGGCACGCGGCTGCCGTAACGAAGGCGTGCTGCCCGGCGGTTTCAAGGTCAAGCGTCGGGCGGCGAATCTCTACCGCGACCTCACCGCCAACCCCGAGGCGGCACTGCGCGACCCCTTGCAGGTGATGGACTGGGTGAACCTCTACGCGCTCGCGGTCAACGAGGAAAACGCCGCCGGCGGGCGGGTCGTCACCGCGCCCACCAACGGCGCGGCCGGCATCATCCCGGCGGTGCTGCACTACTACGCCCGCTTCGCGCCGGGTGCCACCGACCAGGGCGTCGTCGACTTCCTGCTCACCGCCGGCGCGATCGGCATCCTCTACAAGGAAAACGCCTCGATCTCCGGGGCGGAGGTGGGCTGCCAGGGCGAAGTGGGCGTGGCCTGCTCCATGGCCGCCGGCGCGCTGGCCGCCGTGACGGGCGGCTCGCCCGCCCAGGCTGAAAACGCCGCCGAGATCGGCATGGAGCACCACCTGGGGCTCACCTGCGACCCCGTGGGCGGGCTGGTGCAGATCCCGTGCATCGAGCGCAACGCCATCGCCTCGGTGAAGGCCATCAATGCCGCCCGCATGGCGCTGCGCGGCGACGGCACCCACCATGTGAGCCTCGACAAGGTCATCAAGACCATGTGGGAGACCGGCGCCGACATGAAGACCAAATACAAGGAAACCGCCCGCGGTGGCTTGGCGGTAAACATCATCGAATGCTGATGTCCCTCCATGGGGGGGGGCGGCCCGCTGGAGTGACACCCACCCCTCTCGCTGAGCGCCACGTGGTGGCACTTGCGCGCCGCGGAGCGGCCGCGCCCCGCGCGGCGGCGACATCCCGGTGGACACCGCGGATCCGGCTCCGCCGGTCCGCCGGTGTCGCCCCCTTGAGGGGGCGCGCGAAGCGCGTAGGGGGTGGGCCCTACTGCACCTTGAAGTCGTCGTGGCAGCTCTTGCAGGTTTTTGCGGCGGCGCCGAAGGTGGCCTTGATCTGCGCGAGATCGCCGGTCTTGGCGGCGGCATTGAGCTTCACCACCTCTTCCTGCATCTTCGCCGCGCCTTTCTTGAAGTCGTCGGCCTCGGTCCAGACCTCCGGCTTCGACTTGCTGCCCTTTTCGGTGCCGGGCACGAAGCCGGTGAACGTAAGCTTGGCCACATAGGCCACCACGTCGGCGTTCTCGGCGGCAGCCTTGCCGTCGAACGGCGCACGGCCGCTGGCCATGGCACCGATGCGACCGAAATGGGCACCCAGCACGCTCATCGTGCTCTGGCGGTACTTGATCGCCTCCTCGGGTTTTGCGAACTGCGCCGAAGCAGGCAACGCACCGGCCAGGCCGGCGCTCGCAAGGGCGACCAACAACACTCGCTTCATGAAGAACTTCCTCCTGTGTTTCGTGGGGGCGTGAGAGCAGGTTTCCCCAGGAGGCAAGCAAGCGCAGGACCACCGTCGAAACGACGAGTTTCGTCAGTGGCAAAAAGCGCCGCCCCTCCCGCGGCGGCGGCATTATCGCGAGACCCGAAAAACCTATCGCGACGCGGCAACCAGCGCGCGGATCTGCTCGAGCGCCGCGGGGTCCTCGATGGTGGTGAGGTCGCCCAGGTCACGCCCCTCGCAGACGGCCTGGATGGCACGGCGCAGCAACTTGCCGGAACGGGTCTTCGGCAGCACCGTGACGAATCTCACGCGCGCCGGCCGCGCCACCGCGCCGAGCTGCTCGTCCACCCGCTTCATGATCTCGCCCTCGAGCTTCAATGTGTCGGCCTCGGTCGCGATCTTCGAAGCGTCCTTCACCACCGCGAAGGCCATGGCGACCTGGCCCTTGAGCGGGTCGGCCACGCCCACGACGGCCACCTCGGCCACGTTCGGATGGCTCGAGATGCTTTCCTCGATCTCGCGCGTGCCCAGCCGGTGCCCGGCCACGTTGAGCACGTCGTCGGTGCGGCCGAGGATGAAGTAGTAGCCGTCGGCGTCGCGGATGCCCCAGTCGAAGGTGGAGTACGCCTGCCGGCCGGGGAAGCTGCTCCAGTAGGTGGAGACGAAGCGCTCGTCGTTGCCCCACACCGTCTGCATGCAGCCCGGCGGCAGCGGCCCGGCGATGGCCACCACCCCCTTCTGGCCCGGCTCGGTGAGCTCCTCGCCGGTCACCTCGTGCAGCAGCTTCACGTCGTAGCCGTACATCGGCACGCCGGGCGAGCCCAGCTTCGAGGGCTTCTTTTCGACGCCGTTGGCGATGGTGAGGATGGGCCAGCCGGTTTCGGTCTGCCAGTAGTTGTCGATGACGGGCTTGCCCAGGGCGCGGGCGATCCAGTCTGAAGTGGGTTCGTCGAGCGGCTCGCCGGCCAGGAACAGTGCGCGCAGGGAGCCGAGGTCGTGCCTGGCGAGCGCTGCCGGGTCCTGCTTCTTCAGCACCCGCACCGCCGTGGGCGCGCTGAACATCACCGTCACCTTGTACTTCTCGACGATCGACCACCAGATCGCCGCATCGGGCCGGATCGGCAGGCCTTCGTACAGCACGGTCGCCATGCCGGCGATCAGCGGGCCGTAGACGATGTAGCTGTGCCCCACCACCCAGCCGATGTCGCTGGTGGAGAAGTAGGTCTCGCCGGCCCGGCCGCAGAAGATGTGCTTCATGCTGGCGGCCAGCGCCACCGCGTAGCCGCCGGTGTCGCGCTGCACCCCCTTGGGCTTGCCGGTGGTGCCGCTGGTGTAGAGGGTGTAGCTCGGGTGGGTGGCGTCCACCCAGGTGCAGGGCACCCGGGCGTCCAGCTGGGCTTCGCGCTGGGTGGCGTAGTCCACGTCGCGACCGGCCACGCGGTCCATCGGCGCCAGCCCGCGGTCCACCAGCAGCACCTTCTGCGGCGGTTGCTGCGCCAGCCGCAAGGCCTCGTCGAGCAGCGGCTTGTAGGCGAGCACCTTGCCGCCGCGCGAACCCGCGTCGGCGCTGACCACCACCTTCGGCTTCGCATCGTCGATGCGGCTGGCCAGCGACACGCTGGCGAAACCGCCGAACACCACTGAATGAATCGCGCCGATGCGGGTGCAGGCCAGCATGGCGAACACCGCCTCGGGAATCATGGGCATGTAGATCAGCACCCGGTCGCCCTGCCCGACCCCCAGGCTCTGCAGCACCGCCGCCATGCGCTGCACCTCGACATGCAGCTCGCGGAAGCTGTAGATGCGCTCCTGCTCCACCTCGGTGGAAACCCAGATCAGCGCGTTCTGGTCGGCCCGTTCGGCCAGGTGGCGGTCGACCGCGTTGTGGCACAGGTTGGTGAGGCCGCCGCAGAACCATTTCGCAAACGGCGGCCGGTCGTGGTCGCAGACCCGTTCGAACGGCCGCTGCCAATCGATGAGTTGCGCCTGCTCGGCCCAGAAGGCGTCGCGATCCTGGATCGAACGGCGGTAGAAGTCGGCATAGCTCGTCATGGCGGGTCTCCTCGGCGGCCCATTGCAGGGTCACGCGCTGACGCGTGACTGACTTCACGGGGCCTGGATGTTGATGCCGATCAACCCCGCGGCAAAGCGGCGCAGCGCGTCCTCTTGTGCCTGCGGGGAGAACTTCATTCCATCCTCGCAAACCCGCTCTAAGCGCCCGAAAACAAAGGCTTTTTTCCTTGACGGTGGCCGCTGCCGTGCACTAACCTGCCGCCCCATGAAAAGGTTGTCGGGTCAGCGCTTGCCGGGTCGCATGCGAATGGGCGTGCTGCTCGGCGCGCTCGCGCTGGTGTCGGCCGCCCAGGCCGCGCCGGAGCCGCAAGACGCGGTGACCCGCCTCCTCCAGGAAAAGGGGCTGCTCAACACCCCGGTGGCGCCGCCGCCCGCAGAGGCTGCGCCCACCGCCGCGCCCAGCTTCGTGCAGCAGGTGCGCACCAAGGCCTCCAACGTGGCGTCCGACCTGGTGCTGTCGGCCATGAACTTCCTCGGCGTGCCATACAAGCGCGGCGGCCAGTCGGCCGAGGCCGGCTTCGACTGCAGCGGCTTCACCCGCCACATCTTCGAGATGAGCCTGGGCCTGGTGCTGCCGCGCCGCTCCGAGGAGCAGGCGCGCGCCGGCGGGCTGCTGCAGATCAAGCGCGACGAGCTCAAGCCCGGCGACCTGGTGTTCTTCAACACCATGAAGCGCGCCTTCTCGCACGTGGGCATCTACGTGGGAGACAACAAGTTCATCCACTCGCCGCGCAGCGGCGGCGAAGTGCGCATCGAAGACATGCGGGTGGCCTACTGGACCAAGCGCTACAACGGCGCCCGCCGCGCGCCGCCGTCATCGTCCGCCCAGGCCGCCGAGGCGGGGCAGGCGGCACCGGCCGTCGTTGAGGCAGGCAACGCCACCGCCTCGCCCGCCGCTGTCGTGCCGCCCACGGCCGCCGGTGCGGCCCGTGCCATGGTCGCGCCGCGCGCGGCCGACTGACCCTGGAGTCCGGGGGGCCGACTCCTGCGGGGGCCGCTGCGCCGCATGGGCGCGAGGCACAATCGCCCGATGGCTGAACGCAGCATTCCCCTCGTGGACCACCGGTCGATCGGCCGCGTGCCGCAAGTGCCTGCCGCCGCGCCGGCGCCCACCGGACTGCTGCAGGACACCCGGCAGCGCCCGCTGCGCGACCTGCGCATCTCGGTCACCGACCGCTGCAACTTCCGCTGCAGCTACTGCATGCCCAAGTCGGTGTTCGACCGCGACCACCATTTCCTGCCGCACAGGGACCTGCTCACCTTCGAGGAGATCACGCGGCTGGCCAAGGTGTTCATCGCGCACGGCGTGCAGAAGATCCGCCTGACCGGCGGCGAGCCGCTGCTGCGCAAGGACCTCGACAAGCTGGTGGCCATGCTCGCGGGGCTGCGCACTGCAGAAGGCCGGCCGCTCGACCTCACGCTCACCACCAACGCCTCGCTGCTGGCGCGCAAGGCCCCCGCCCTGAAGGACGCCGGCCTGCAGCGCGTGACCGTGAGCCTCGACGCCCTGGACGACGCCGTGTTCCGTCGCATGAACGACATGGACTTCCCGGTGGCCGACGTGCTCGCCGGCATCGAGGCGGCACAGGCGGCGGGGCTCGGGCCGATCAAGGTCAACATGGTGGTCCAGCGCGGCGTCAACGACCACGAGATCCTGCCGATGGCGCGCCACTTCCGCGGCAGCGGCATCGTGCTGCGTTTCATCGAGTACATGGACGTGGGCGTCACCAACGGCTGGCGCATGGACCAGGTGCTGCCGTCGGCCGAGGTGCTCGAGCGGATCGGGCGTGAATTCCCGCTCGTGCCGCTCGCGGCCAACACCCCGGGCGAAACCGCCGAGCGCTGGGCCTATCGCGACGGTGCCGGCGAGATCGGCCTGATCTCCAGCGTGACCCGTGCCTTCTGCCGCGACTGCAACCGCGCGCGGCTGTCGACCGAAGGGCAGCTCTACCTGTGCCTGTTCGCAAGCCAGGGGCACGACCTGCGCAGCCTGCTGCGCGGCAACGCGAGCGACGAGCAGATCGCGGCCGCCGTCGGCCACATCTGGCAGCAGCGCGACGACCGCTACTCCGAACTTCGCGGCAGTGCCAAGGCACCGGAGCGCAGCGCCAAGGTCGAGATGAGCTACATCGGCGGCTGACGCGCACGACCCATGGCCGACATCCCCCGTTCCGACATCACCGGCCTCGTGCTCGCCGGCGGCCGCGGCAGCCGCATGGGGGGCATCGACAAGGGGCTGCAACCCTTCTGCGGCCAGCCGCTCGCCTTGCGCGCCATCGAGCGCCTGCGGCCGCAGGTGGGCCAGGTCGCCATCAACGCGAATCGCAACATCGAGCAGTACGCGAGCTTCGGGGTGCCGGTGTGGCCCGATGCCCTGCCCGACCATCCCGGCCCGCTGGCGGGCTTCCTCGCCGGCATGGCGCATTGCGGCACGCCCTGGCTGGTCACCATGGCCTGCGATACGCCGCTGCTGCCGCTGGACCTGGTGGCGCGGCTGACCGCCGGGATCGCGCGGCAGCCGAACGCCCGCATCGCCATGGCCTGGGCCGGCGGGCGCTCGCAGCCGGTGTGCTGCCTGCTTCGCACCGCGCTCGCCCCCAGCCTGAAGGGCTATCTCGACCGCGGCGAGCGGCAGGTCGAGCGCTGGATGCGCGAGCACGACATGGTGGCCGTCGCCTTCGACGACGATCCACAGGCCTTCGCCAACGCCAACACACTGGAAGAGCTGCAAATCCTGGAGCGCGAGCATGGCTGATGAGATCGTCGTTCGCCGCCTCGGCCCGGCCGACCTGTCGGCCTACAAGGCACTGCGCGACGAGGCCCTGCTGCTGCATCCGGATGCATTCACGTCCGACCACGAGACCGAGCGCGCCCGCGCGCCCGAGAGCTACCTCGGCCGGCTGGGCCTGGGCGAAAGCCTGGGAGGCACCTTCCTGCTGGGAGCCTGGATCGGCGAGCAGCTGGTGGGCTCGGTCTGCCTGGAGCGTGAAACGCGGCAGAAGACCCGCCACACCGCCTGGCTGATCGGCATGATGGTGCGCGACGCCCATGCCCACAAGGGCATCGGCCGGCGCCTGCTCGAAACCTGCATTCGCGAGGCGCGCTCGGCGATCGGGCTCCAGCTCGTGGTGCTGAGCGTCACGGCGTCGAACGAGCGCGCGCTGCGGCTGTACGAGCGTGCGGGATTCCGCCACTACGGCCTGCAGCCGCAGGCCATCCGCGTGCTCACCGCCGGCGGTGAGCGCTACTACGACAAGGCGCTGATGCTGCTGAAGCTGTAGCGTCAGTGCGCCTGCGCCGGCTCGGCCTGCGCAGGCGTGGTGATCGGCCCGGGCGCCGCCTTGCGTGCGAACAGCGAATACACCGTGGGCACCACGAAGATGGTGAGCAGCGTGCCCACCGTCATGCCGCCCACGATCACCCAGCCGATCTGCTGCCGGCTTTCGGCGCCGGCCCCGTGGGCCAGCGCCAGCGGCACCGCGCCCAGCACCATCGCACCGGTGGTCATGAGGATGGGGCGCAGGCGCAGCGAGGCGCCGGCGATCACCGCATCGAACGTGCTCATGCCTTCCTGGCGCAGCTGGTTCGCGAACTCGACGATCAGGATGCCGTGCTTGGTGATGAGGCCCACCAGCGTGATGAGCCCGATCTGCGAATACACGTTGAGGGTGCCGCCGGCCAGCTGCAGCGCGGCCAGCGCCCCCACCATCGACAGCGGCACCGACAGCATGATCACGAACGGATCGAGGAAGCTTTCGAACTGCGCCGACAGCACCAGGAAGATGAACAGCAGCGCCAGCACGAACACCAGGCCGAGCGCGCCGCTGGACGACTTGAACTCGCGCATGGAGCCGGCCAGTTCGGTGGAATAGCCAGGCTTGAGGATCTTGTCGGCGGTGGTATTCATGAACGCCAGCGCCTCGCCCTGGGTGTAGCCGGGCGCCAGGCTGGCGGTGATGCTCACCGAGCGGCGCTGGTTGAAGTGGTTGAGCTCACGCGGGCTCACCGACTCGCGCACCTGCACCAGCGACGACAGCGGGATCATCGCCTCCACCCCGTTCTTGCTGCCGCGCACGAAGATCTTCTCGATGTCCTCCGGCGTCGTGCGGCCGCTGGCCTGCGTCTGCACGATCACGTCGTACTGCTCGGCGTCGCGCTTGTAGCGGGTCACGTTGCGCCCGCCGAGCATGGTCTCGATGGTGCGGGCCACCTGGTCGACCGCCACGCCGGCATCGGCGGCGCGGTCGCGGTCCACCTGGATGAAGATCTCGGGCTTGTTCAGGCGCAGGTCGATGTCGGGTTGCACGAGCCCCGGGTTCCTGGCCATCTCGGCCAGGAACTGCTGCGCCACCCGCGCCAGGTTCTCGTAGGAGTCCGACGTGACGACCACGTAGTTGACCGGCCGCTCACGGAAGCCGCCGCCCAGCGACGGCGGGGTGATCGGAAAGGCGCTCACGCCGGGCAGCTGGGCGAACCTGGGTTGCAGGTCGCGCGCGAGCTGCTGCGTCGTGCGGGAGCGCGCATCCCAGTCGGTGGTGCGCAGGAACGAGATGCCCTGCGAGACCGTCGGGTTGCCGGTCACCACGAACACCCGGTCGAACTCCGGGTAGGTCATGCCGATGCGCTCGATCTCCTGCATGTAGCGCTGCGTGTAGGCGAGCGTCGCGCCGTCGGGCGCGTTCACGTTGGCCAGGATCACGCCGCGGTCTTCGAGCGGCGCCAGCTCGCTCTTGGTCGTCGAGAAGAGCCACCAGCTCCCGCCGCCGGCCAGCACCATGACCGCCAGCACCACCCAGCGGCGACCCAGCACCCAGCGCAGCGCGGACTCGTAGCGCGCGGTGATCCACACCAGCGCCGCCTCCATGCCGCGGTCGAAGCGGTTCGGCGCCGGGTTGTGGCGCAGCAGCTTGCTGCACATCATCGGCGTGAGGGTGAGCGCGGTGAAGCCGGAGACGATCACCGCGCCGGCCAGCGTGAGGGCGAATTCAACGAACAGCCGGCCGGTGCGCCCGGGCGTGAACGCCAGCGGCGCGTACACCGCAGCCAGCGTGAGCGTCATCGCGATGATCGCGAAGCCCACTTCCTTGGCGCCCTTGAGCGCGGCCTGGAACGGCGAAAGGCCTTCCTCGATGTGCCGGAAGATGTTCTCCAGCATCACGATGGCGTCGTCGACCACCAGCCCGATGGCCAGCACCAGCGCCAGCAGCGTGAGCGTGTTGATCGAGAAACCGGCGGCCGCCATGATGCCGAACACGCCGATGAGGCTCACCGGAATGGTGACCAGCGGAATGACCGACGCCCGCAGCGTGCGCAGGAACACGAACACCACCAGGGCCACCAGCACCACGGCCTCGCCGATGGTCTGGTACACCGACTTGATGGACCGGTCGATGAACACCGAGTTGTCGTTGGCCTGCTGGACCTTCACACCGGGCGGCAGGTCCTGCTGGATCTTCGGCATGACCTCGTACACGCCGGCCGACACCTCCAGCGGGTTGGCCGTCGCCTGTCGGATCACGCCCATGGAAATGGCAGGCACGCCGTTGAGCCGCACGCTCGACCGTTCGCTGGCAGCCGCCTGCTCGATGCGCGCCACGTCGCGCAGGCGCACCGTGTAGCCGTTCACCGTGCGCAGCGCGATCTCGCCGAACTGCAAGGCGGTGGCGAGGTCGGTCTGCGCGGTGACGCTGAACTCGCGCTGCTGGCTTTCGATGCGCCCGGCCGGCACCTCGAGGTTCTGCTTGCGCAAGGCGTCTTCGACGTCCTGCACCGTGAGCCGGTAAGCCGCGAGCTTGTCCGGGTCGACCCAGATCCGCATGGAGAACTTGCGGTCGCCGTTGATCTGCACGTCGGCCACGCCGGGCACCGTCTGCAGGCGCGGCTTGACCACGCGGTTGACGAGATCGGTCACCTCCAGCGGCGACATCGACTCGCTGCTGAAGGCCAGCCAGATGGTCGGCGTGGCGTCGGCCTCCACCTTCGAGATGACCGGTTCGTCGATCGCGTCGGGCAACCGGCCGCGCACCCGCGAGACGCGGTCGCGCACGTCGGCGGCGGCATCCTCGGGGCTCTTGTCGAGCTTGAAGCGCACCGTGATCTGGCTCTGCTCGGAGCGCGACACCGAGGTGATGATGTCCACGCCCTCGATGCCCGCGATCGAGTCCTCCAGCGGCTTGGTGACCTGCGACTCGATCACCTCGGACGAGGCGCCGGTGAGCCGCGTGTTGACGTTGACCACCGGCTCGTCGATGCGCGGATACTCGCGCACCTGCAGCTGCCGGAACGACACCGCGCCCACCAGCACGAGCAACAGCGACAGCACGGTGGCGAACACCGGCCGGCGGATCGAGGTTTCTGCCAGCTGCATGGAGTCCTCCGCTCAGCCGGCCACGGCCGAGGCAGCCGGCTGAGCGGGCGCGCCACCCGATGCACCGCCCTTCGGCCGCTGCGGTTCACCTGCCGCGCCGCCGCCGCCTCCTGCACGGCCGAGCTGGACGACACGCACCGGCCGGCTCTGGCCGCGCATCAGCTGCGCCTGCCCCGCGGTCACCACCGTGTCGCCGGCGGCCACGCCCGACAGGATCTCGACCTTGCCGTCGCGGCGGATGCCGGTAGACACCTCCAGCCGTTCGGATGCCGGGCCTTCGGGCCCCTGCACCACCTTCAGCAGGAACTGCTTGTTGCCTTGCGGCACCAGCGCCTCCTCGGGCACCAGCACCGCATCGGGCTTCTCCGCCAGCACCAGCCGCACGCGGGCGAACATGCCGGGGCGCAGCAGCTGGCCGGCGTTGTCGACACGGGCCCGCACGAGCAGCGCGCGGCCGTTGGCATCGACCTGGGGGTCGAGCGCCTCGACCCGGGCGTCGAACTGCCTGTCGGGCAGCGCGTCCACCGCCACCGAGACCTTCTGCTTCGACTGCACCTTGGGCAGGAAGCGCTCGGGCAGCCGGAAGTCGACATACATGCTCGAGGTGTCTTCCAGCGTCACGAGGTCGGCGCCGTCCTTGACGTAGTCGCCCACGTTCACGTTGCGGATGCCGGCGGTGCCGTCGAAAGGCGCCACGATCTTCATGCGGCCGAGCTGCGCTCGCGCCAGCGACACCTGGGCCTCGGCCACCTGCAGGTTGGCTTCGCTCTGGTCGAGCACGCTGCGGCTCACGAAGTTCTGCGCCACCAGCTCCTTGTTGCGCTGGTAGTTGCTGCGGGCGATGCTCGCCTGGGCCTCGGCCTGCTGCAGCTGCGCCACCTGCAGCGTGTCGTCGAGCTGCACCAGCACCTGGCCGCGCTTCACCCGCTGGCCATCGGCAAAGCCGAGCCGCGCCACGCGCCCGCTGACCTCGGGGCGCACCATCACACCCTGGCGGGAGCGCAGGCTGCCCACGGCGGTGGCATCGTCCTGCACCAGGCGCGACTCCGCGCGCGCCACCTCCACCGGCACCGGGCCGGCGCCGCCCCCGCCACCAGCCGGTGGCCGAGCCCGCTCTCCCGTGGGCGCATCGGCCGCCGTCGCCGGCGAATTGACGGAGCGGTGCTGCCACCAGTAGGCCAGTGCCGAGGCGCTCAACAGGCCGACAACGGCCACGACGGCGTGGAGTTTCTTCATGGGGAGACTGCGAGGGAGCCGAGCGGGGGGCAAAGTAACGAAGGGTACCGCAAGGCCGCGAATTCGCTGAGAGGTTTACCGAGCAGAAACCTTCGCGGCGGCTGCCGGGTGAGCGCCGGGCTCAGGTGAAGCGTGCGCAACCCTTGTTCGCCAGCGCATCGGCCCTTTCGTTGCCCGGATCGCCCGCATGCCCTCGCACCCAGCGCCAGTCGATGCGGTGCCCCCGCGTCAGTTCGTCGAGCCGCTGCCACAGCTCGGCGTTCTTCACCGGCTTCTTGTCGGCGGTCTTCCAGCCGCGGGTCTTCCATCCGTGGATCCATTCGGTGATGCCCTTGCGAACGTATTCACTGTCGGTGTAGAGCACCACGTCGCACGGGCGCTTCAAGGCGGTCAGTGCCTCGATGACGGCCGTGAGTTCCATGCGGTTGTTGGTGGTGAGGGCCTCGCCGCCGCACATTTCCTTCTCGTGCGTGCCGCTTTTCAGCCACACGCCCCAGCCGCCGGGGCCGGGGTTGCCTTTGCAGGCGCCGTCGGTGTAGATGACCACGGCGCTGCCGCCTGCTGCTTCGTTCAATTCGCTTCCTTGTGCTTGTTGGTGGCCACGGCCGGCGTCGCGCGCGGCTTGGCGTTCTTGGTACGCGCGAGCCCCAGCAGGCGCATGCCACGCACCCGCTTGACCGCGCTCAGAAAGTAGACCGACCCGAGCACCGGCCACCAGCGCTCTCCGACCGGCTCGATCCAGGCAAAGCGGTCGATCCAGCGTTGCGAGCGCATGGCGGGCCGGTAGCAGCCGAAGCGTGCGGACTCGACTTCGAAGCTCAGCAGCCGCAGCCAGTCGCGCAGCCGCCAGTAGCCGATGAAGTCGCCCGTGCGCGGCAGGAACAGGCTGCCGAAACCCAGCCGCACGCACATGCGGCCCCAGCGCTGGCGCAAGCCCCACAGGCTCGCCGGATTGAACCCGACGATGACGACACGCCCCTCGGGCACGAGCACCCGCTCCACTTCGCGCAGTGCGTGGTGCGGGTCGCGCGCCAGCTCCAGCGTGTGGGGCAGCACCACGAGGTCCAGGCTCTGGTTCGGAAACGGGAGTGCATCGAAGTCGCAGTGCAGCGCCACGCCGCGAGGCGCCTCGGCATCGGCACCGAACGAAGCCGCGAGCACCGTATCGGCTTCGGCATCGTCGTCGACGTCGAGCGCCAGCCAGCGGTGCGGCATGCGGTTGGCCTGCAGTGCGTCGAGCTCGGGGCGACCGAGCTGCAGTGCATGGAAACCGAACACGTCGGCCACCGCCCGGTCCAGCATCGCTTGCTCCCAATCGAGCAGGTAGCGCCCCGGGGGGGTCTGCAGCCAGGGGTGCAACTCTACAATCGGAGGCGCTTGCGTCATGGAACTGATTGCCCTGCCCGCCTTCACCGACAACTACATCTGGATGCTGCACGACGGACGACGTGCCCTCGTGGTCGATCCGGGTGAGGCAGGGCCGGTGTTGCGTGCGCTCGACGCGCACGGACTCGACTTGGCAGGCATTCTAGTGACCCACCACCATGGCGATCACGTGGGCGGGGTCGATGCGTTGAGGCCCCGCCTGCAAGGACCGGTGTTCGGGCCGCGGCGCGAACGCATCCCGCTGCCCTTCGAGGCGCTCGCCGACGGCGACCGCGTGCAACTGCTCGGACTCGACTTCGACGTGATCGACGTGCCCGGCCACACCGCCGGTCACATCGCTTACTTCGCGCAAGTCGAGGGCCAGGCGCCGCTGCTGTTCTGCGGAGACACGCTGTTCTCGGCCGGGTGCGGGCGCCTGTTCGAAGGCACGCCGGCGCAGATGTTCCAGTCACTGTCGCGCCTGGCCGCCCTGCCCGGCACCAGCCGGGTGTGCTGTGCGCACGAATACACGCTCTCGAACCTGCGCTTCGCCCAGGCGGTGGAACCCGGCAATGCCGAAGTGACTCTGCATACGGCCCACTGTGAAAAACTGCGCGCAAACGGCCAGCCGACGCTGCCCAGCACGATGGCAGTGGAGCTCAAGATCAACCCATTCCTGCGCTGCACCCGGCAAGAGGTGATTGCCGCGGCACGCCGCCATGGAGCGACCAGCGACGATGCCGTCGACGTGCTGGCCGCGATAAGACATTGGAAGAACGAATTCAGATGAGGCCAACGCCGTTCGTATCGGGTCCTGCTCGCGCATTGGCGGGTTTGCTGTTGCCGCTGCTGCTGGCCGCCTGCGCCGGCCTGCCTGCACCGCAGGAGCCTTCCGCCGACGCACCGGTCATCGCCGCGGTGCAGGCCGCCAATGCGGCATCGGCGGCGGAGGCCGCTGCCTCGGCACCGGCTTCGGCGGCCTCGGCTCCCGCCGACGCGGCCTCCGCCGCCGCGCCGGACGAAGCCAAGGAAGCAGCCGGCGCGCCCACCGACCCGTTGCGCCCCGACGAGCCGGTGAACCTGGCCGACAGCACCGCCCATGCCGACCTGTGGGCACGCATCCGCCGCGGCTTCAAGATGCCCGACCTCACCGGCGACCTGGTGCGCAACCGCGAGCAGTGGTACGCCACGCGGCCCGACTACGTGCAGCGCATGACCGAACGCGGCAGCCGCTACCTCTTCCACATCGTCGAAGAGGTCGAGCGGCGCAACATGCCCACCGAGCTGGCTTTGCTGCCGTTCATCGAAAGCGCATTCAACCCGCAGGCCATGTCGGTGGCCAAGGCCTCGGGCATGTGGCAGTTCATCCCGTCCACCGGCCGGGACTACGACCTCACGCAGAACATCTTTCGCGACGAACGGCGCGACGTGCTCGCCTCCACCCGCGCGGCGCTCGACTACCTGAACCGCCTGTACGGCATGTTCGGCGACTGGCACCTCGCGCTGGCCGCCTACAACTGGGGCGAAGGCAGCGTGAGCCGCGCCATCGCGCGCAATCGCAAGGCCGGCAAGCCGACCGACTACGAGAGCCTGCGCATGCCGGCGGAGACGCGCTACTACGTGCCCAAGCTGCAGGCGGTGAAGAACCTCATTGCGCAGCCGGAGGCCTTCGGCCTCGTGCTGCCGCAGGTGGCCAACCACCCGTACTTCCTCACGGTGCCGATCCAGCGCGACATCGACGTGGCGCTGGCCGCGCGGCTGGCCGAGGTGGAGGTCGACGAGTTCAAGACGCTCAACCCCTCGCTCAACAAGCCTGTGATCCTGGCGGCCGGCACACCGCAGCTGCTGCTGCCCTACGACAACGCCAGCCTGTTCCTGCGCAATCTCGAGAACCACAAGGGCCCCCTGGCCAGTTGGACCGCCTGGGTCGTGCCCAAGACCATGCGCCCGGCCGAGGCGGCCAAGCGCGTGGGCATGAGCGAAGACGACCTGCGCGACGTCAACCGCATTCCGGTGCGCATGCTGGTGCGCGCCGGCTCCACGCTGCTGGTGCCGCGCAACGGCCATCGCGAGCAGGACGTCTCCGAACGCATCGCCGACAACGCGATGATGTCGCTCGCGCCCGAAGGCCCGCCGGCGCGCCGCGTCACGCTGCGCGCCGGCAAGTCCGACACGGTGGCCTCGGTGGCCAGGCGCTACAGGGTGAGCGCGGCGCAGGTGGCCCAGTGGAACAACGTCTCGAGGAACGCGCGTTTCGCGCGCGGCCAGTCGATCGTGGTCTACGTACCGCGCGCTGCGGCCAAGGCCACCCGGTCCGCCGCACGGCCGGCCGCCAAGGCCAGTGCCAAGTCGGCCAAGGCCTCCCGGCCTGCCAAGGCCACGCGCAGCGCGGCCCGCAGCAGCGGCAGCAAGTCGCGCGTGACGGCAAAGCGGTAGAGGGACGGCGCCTCAGGCGCTGAAGAGAATGGCCACGTTGGCCGCCAGCGCCAGGGCCCACACCAGCGAACGTGCCGAGGGCTTGTCGGCCAGATACAGCGCCACATAGGCCGCACGCAGCAGCAGCCACAGCCCGGCCAGCGCCTCGATGCGCGCGGCCGGTGCCTGCGTGAGCAGCGCATACAGCACCGCGCCGATGAAAAACGGCAGTGCCTCGAAGCAGTTCGCCTGAGCGGCATTGGCACGCGCGCGCCATCCCTGCTGCCGCGCCAGCCATTCGCGCGGGTGGTGGTTGTCGAAGCCGCCCTCGCGGCGCGGCCGCATCATCGCGCCCCACTTGGCGATACCGGCGCAGCCCACCGGCATGAGTGCGGCGGCCAGCAGGCTCCAGGCGATGAGGTTCATGCGGCCGTGTTCAGCGGCGGTCCACCAGCGCATGCGCGATGGTGCCCAGGTCCACGTATTCGAGTTCGCTGCCGACCGGCACCCCGCGCGCCAGCCGCGTGGCCTTGATGCCACGAACCTTCAGCGCCTCGGCCACCACGTGCGCCGTGGCCTCGCCTTCGGCGGTGAAGTTGGTGGCGACGATGACTTCCTGCACCACGCCGTCGGCCACCCGCTCGAGCAGTTGGGCAATGCCGATGTCGCGCGTGCTCACGCCGTCCAGCGGGCTCAGGTGCCCCATCAGCACGAAGTACAACCCGCGGAAGCTGCCGGTGCGCTCCACCGCTGCCTGGTCGGCCGGCGTCTCCACCACGCACAGCTGGCGCCCGTCTCGCGAAGGGTCGAGGCAGGTGGAACAGACCGGCGCCTCGGTGAAGGTGTGGCAGCGCTCGCAGTGCCGCACGCTGGACACAGCCGAACGCAGCGCCTGCGCCAGCAGCTCCGCCCCGCCACGGTCGTGCTGCAGCAGGTGATACGCCATGCGCTGCGCGGACTTCACCCCCACCCCCGGCAGGCGCCGCAAGGCATCGATCAGCGCAGACAGCGACGAAGCAGAACTGCTCATGGCAAAAGCAGAAGTCAGGCAGAAGCCGCGGATCCGGCTCTGCCGGTCCGCTGGCTTCGCCCCCTTGAGGGGGAGCGGCGTGAGCCGCTACGGGGGGGAGCCATCAGAACGGAAACTTCATCCCCGGCGGCAGCGGCATGCCGGCGGTGAGCTTGGACATCTTCTCCTGGCTCACCTCTTCCGCGCGGCGGATGCCGTCGTTGAACGCGGCGGCCACCAGGTCTTCGAGCATGTCCTTGTCGTCGGCCAGCAGGCTGGGGTCGATGCTGACGCGCTTCACGTCGTGCTTGCAGGTCATCACCACCTTCACGAGGCCGGCGCCGGACTGGCCCTCGACCTCGATCTGCGCGAGCTCTTCCTGTGCGCGCTTCAGGTTGTCCTGCATCGCTTGGGCCTGTTTCATCAGGCCGGCGAGTTGCCCTTTCATCATGATTTCAGTCCTTCTGGATCAGAGGGGTTTGATGGAGCCCGGCACGATGCGCGCGGTCTTGAACTGCTGCATCAGCGAAAGCACCATCGGGTCGTTCTGGATCAGTTCTTCGGCGGCACGCTGGCGGCGTTCGCGTTCTGCCATGTCGCGCAGGAACGGCGTGTCGGCCACGACGCCCGCCTCGAGCTCGAGCTTCACGGCGCGACCGAGCGACTTGGCCATGGCGGCCTCGAGGCGCTCGCGATGCGTGCCGCCGCGCAACGTTTCGCGCTCCACGCGCAGTCGCCATGCCTCGGCGCCATCGCCCGGCTCGATGGCCACGCACTGCCCTTGCATGGCGAGCTCACGCACCAGCGCCCCGATGGCGCCGGCCTCGATGAGGGAGCGCACCAGCGCCGCCCAACGGTCACCCAGTGCCAGCTCCGCGGGCGACAAGGCAGGCACCGCCGGAGCCGCCACCTCAGCGGCGCGCGGCAGCGGGCGCGGCACCACGATCTCGGCCACCACCGGTGGCTCGGGCGAGACCGCGACCGCGACCGCGACGGCATCGTCGGGCAGCGCCGCATCCACCCACGGCGGGATGTCCGCACTGCTCGACCGGCTGGGCGCCGCGGGGGCGCGCAGCGCGGCGGTGCGCGGCGTGGCCGGCGCCACGGGTGCAGGCGCGGGCGCCGGGCGCTGCGCGGCGGGCGCCGCGGCGGCCCTCGCCACGGGCGCTGCGGCCGACGCGGTGGCAGGCCGCGCCGGCGGCGAGGCATGGGGCCGCTCCCCTTGCGGCTTGAAGGCGAGCAGGCGAAGCAGCACCATCACCAGGCCGCTGTATTCGTCGGGCGCCAGCGAAAGCTCGCCGCGACCATGGATCGCGATGCTGTAGAGCAGCTGGGTTTCGTCGGCCGGCAGCAGACCGGCCAGGCGCTGCAGCGTGGGCGTTTCAGGATCGGCCGCATTGGCAGCGTCGGGCACGGCCTGCAGCACCGCCATCTGCTGCGCGATGCCGGCCAGTTCTTCGAGCGTGCCGCCGGCAGAAAGCCCCATCGACCGCAGCGCATCCACGGTGGCCAGCAGCGCGGGGCCATCGCCCGCGGCCAGCGCTTCGACGATGCGCACCACATGGCTGCGGTCCACCGCGCCGAGCATCTGCCGCACGCCGGACTCTTCGAGCCGGCCGGCCCCGAAGGCGATGGCCTGGTCGGTGAGCGACAACGCATCGCGCATCGAACCGCGGGCGGCGCGCGCCAGCAGGCGCAGCGCACCGGGCTCGGCGGCAATGGCCTCGGCCTCCAGCACGCGCTGCAGGTGCTCGAGCACGGTTTCCGGCGCCATGGGCCGCAGGTTGAACTGCAGGCAGCGCGACAGCACCGTCACCGGCACCTTCTGCGGATCGGTGGTGGCCAGCACGAACTTCAGGTACTCGGGCGGCTCTTCCAGCGTCTTCAACATCGCGTTGAAGGCGGTGGTCGAGAGCATGTGCACTTCGTCGATCATGTAGACCTTGAAGCGCCCGACCACCGGCTTGTACACCGCCTGGTCCAGCAGCTGCGAGATCTCTTCGACGCCTCGGTTCGAGGCCGCGTCGAGTTCCACGTAGTCGACGAAGCGGCCGCTGTCGATGTCGCGGCAGGCGTCGCACCGGCCGCAGGGGTGCGCGGTGATGCCGCCGCTGCCGTCGGCGCCGGTGCAGTTGAGCGACTTGGCGAGGATGCGCGAGACGGTGGTCTTGCCGACGCCGCGCGTGCCCGTGAACAGGTATGCATGGTGCAGCCGCTGCTGCGTGAGCGCATTGGAGAGCGCCTGCACCACGTGCTCCTGGCCCACCATCTGCTCGAAGTTGAGCGGGCGGTACTTGCGGGCCAGGACGATGTAACTCATGGCGGGGCATTCTACGGGCCGCCCGGAGGTCGTCGCCCCCGCTGGCCGATAATCGCGCGTTCCGTCGAAGCGCCTGCTGCCATGAACTCCACGCCCTCCACCGACACGCTCAGCTACGAACAAGCCGGCGTCAACTACGACCTGATCGACCCGCTCAAGGTCGCCGCCCAACGCGCCGCCAGGGACACCGCGAAGAACCTCGCGGCACACGGCTTCGGCGAGGTGGCCGCGTCACGCGGCGAGTCGGCCTATGTGGTGGACGTCGGTCCTTTCTACCTCGCCTCCATCGTCGAGTGCCTGGGCTCGAAGGCGCTGGTGGCGGACGAGATGGCCCGGCTCACCGGCCGCAGCTACTACGACGGCATCGCGCAGGACACCATCGCGATGGCGATCAACGACCTCATCACCGTGGGCGCCACGCCGCTGGTGGTGCAGGCCTACTGGGCCGCGGGCGGCTCCGACTGGTTCGGCGACGCGCAACGCGCGCAGGCGCTGGTGGCCGGCTGGAAGCGCGCCTGCGACGTGTGCGGCGTGGCATGGGGCGGCGGAGAGACGCCGGCGCTCGCCGGCATCGTCGAAGCCGGCCGCATCGACCTCGCGGCCTCATGCACCGGCATCGTCAACCCGAAGGAACGCCTGTCGGTGGGCGACAAGCTCGGCGCAGGCGATGCGATCGTGCTGCTGGCATCCAGCGGCATCCACGCCAACGGCCTGAGCCTGGCGCGCAAGCTGGTCGAGCGGCTGCCGCAGGGCTACCTGACGCCGGTGACTTCTTCGCTCAACTACGGCGAGGCGCTGCTTGCGCCCACCGTGCTGTATTCGCCGGTCACCGAGGCGCTCTGCAAGGCCGGCATCACGCCGCACTACTGCGCCAACATCACCGGCCACGGCTGGCGCAAGCTGCTGCGCCACCCTGCGGCCTTCACCTACCGCATCCACAGCGTGCCCGAGGTGACGCCCGTGCTGCGCTTCATCCAGGAGCATGCGAAGCAGGATGACCGCGAGGCCTACAGCACGCTCAACATGGGCGCCGGCTTCGCGCTCTTCGTGAACGCTGCCGACGCCCAGCGCACCGTCGAGATCGCGCAGGCGCAAGGCATCCAGGCGCTGGTCGCCGGCACGGTCGAGGCCGGTCCGAAGAAGCTGCTCATCGAGCCGCTGGGCATCGAGTTCGGCGACGACGATCTGCAGCTGCGCTGAGCGGCCGGCGCCATCGGTTGTTCGTCGAGCGCCCCGGCGGGCGCGTCTGGATCGAGCCGGAGACCGGCGTGGACACCACCGTCTTCTTCACGATCGCAGCCCCGCCCGGAACGGCGCCTCCGCTCGCCTACAATCGCGCCTGACGGGCCTCCCCGCATGGGGGCGCGGCCAACCGGGTCAGGTCGGGAACGAAGCAGCCCTAACCGTTTGCCTTCAGTGCCGGGGGTAAGGCTCGTCACCCCTCCCCCTCCTCCTCCTGCACTCCCCCTCCCGCATCGCCTCGGCAGACAAAGTGTTGCACTTTGGTCGAAGCGTGCGTGCGCCTTTCGCCTGCCCGGTGTAGTCCCTGTAGTTCACGCGACTCGCTGACGAAACGGCGTTGTTCGGCCGACTACCCGCCGCATCGAAGTGCGCGCGAAGCGCGCGATTGCTGCGACGCAGCGTGCTTGCCCGCTCCCCGGTTCATAGAGTCGCGCCGCTCCGGCCGTGAATGAGCGAGCGTGCGTGTTGAACAACGAGGAGATTGCGATGAATACATCCATCCTGCGGCGATCCAGGAGTTTCGCCGCGGCTGCCCTGCTGGGCCTGGGGCTGCTGGGCAGTGCACAAGCCCAGAGCCGAACCGCCTTCGTGCAGCTGTTCGAATGGAAGTGGACCGACGTGGCGAAGGAATGCGAAAGCTTCCTCGGCCCGAAAGGCTTCGCGGCGGTGCAGGTCTCGCCGCCGAACGAACACAACTGGGTCACGAGCGGCGATGGCGCGCCCTATCCGTGGTGGATGCGCTACCAGCCGGTGAGCTACAGCCTCGACCGCAGCCGCAGCGGCACGCGCGCCGAGTTCTCCGACATGGTGAGCCGCTGCAACGCCGCGGGCGTGGACATCTACGTGGACGCGGTGATCAACCACATGTCGGGCGGCGCCAGCGGCACGTCGAGCGCGGGCAACGGCTGGACCGGCCACAACTATCCGCGCGTGCCATACGGCTCCGGCGACTTCCACCAGCCGGTGTGCGGCATCAGCAACTACAACGACGCGTGGAACGTGCAGAACTGTGAGCTGTCGGGCCTGCAGGACCTCAATACCGGCGCCGCCTACGTGCGCGGCAGGATCGCCGACTACCTGGTGGACATGGTGAACCTGGGCGTGAAGGGCTTCCGCGTCGACGCGGCCAAGCACATCAGCCCCGCCGACCTGGGCGCGATCATCGACAACGTCAATTCGCGCGTCGCCAACCGGCCGTACTGGTTCCTCGAAGTCATCGGCGCCCCGGGCGAAGCGGTGCAGCCCAGCCAGTACTTCGGCCTGAACGGCAACCTCGTCAACGTGACCGAGTTCGCCTACGGCCCGCAGCTGCACGGCAAGTTCGCCGGCGGCGGCAAGCTGGCCGACCTGCGCACCTTCGGCGAGAGCTGGGGCCTCATGCCGAGCAACCGCGCGGTGGCCTTCACCGACAACCACGACAAGCAGCGCGGCCACGGCGGCGGCGGCAACTACCTCACGTACCACAACGGCGCGACCTACGACCTGGCCAACGTGTTCATGCTGGCCTGGCCCTACGGCTACCCGGCGCTGATGTCGAGCTACGGCTTCAACAAGTCGACCAGCTACGACACCAGCTACGGCCCGCCCTACTACAGCGGCGGCGCCACCAGGGGCCCGTGGGACGGCGGCGTGGCCAGCCCCGCCTGCTTCAACCAGAGCGTGGGCGGCTGGGTGTGCGAACACCGCTTCCGGCCGATCGCCAACATGGTGGGCTTTCGCAATGCCACGGTGTCGAACTGGAGCGTGAGCAACTGGTGGGACAACGGCAACAACCAGATCGCCTTCGGCCGCGGCAACCTGGGCTTCGTGGTCATCAACAAGGAGGGTTCGGCGCTCACGCGCACCTTCCAGACCGGCCTGCCGGCGGGCAACTACTGCGACGTGATCTCGGGCGACCACAACGCAGGCAGCTGCAGCGGCACCGTGGTGGCGGTCGACAACGCCGGCAACGCCACGCTGACGGTGGCGGCGTACAGCGCGGCCGCGCTGCATGCCGGCGCGAAGCAGGGAACGGCCGGCGGCACCGCCGGCGTCACCTTCAACGAGGCGGCCAGCACCAGCTACGGGCAGAACATCTTCGTCGTGGGCAACGTGCCCGCCCTGGGCAACTGGAGCCCGGCCGCGGGTGTCGCGCTGACGTGGATCTCCGGCACCGGCACGCAGGGCAACTGGCGCGTCACCAACGTGGCACTGCCGGCGAGTTCGTCCATCCAGTACAAGTACATCAAGAAGGACGGCAGCGGCAACGTGGTCTGGGAAAGCGGCGCCAACCGCGTGCTCGGCACCGTGGGCGCAGGCGGCTCACAGACGGTGAACGACACCTGGAAGTGATGCGGACCGGGCAGCGGCCTCAGCCGCTGTTCGCCGTTCTGAAGGCCATGACCGCCTGGTTGCGCAAGGTGCGCAGCAGCGAAAGCTCCTTCTCCGACAGCGAGATGCCGCCGGGCTTCGCCTTGTCGGCGTAGATGAGCCCGAAGGTGGCGTTTTTCATCTGCAGCGGCAGCAGCAGGAAGGTCGGCGCCTTCACCTTTTCGCGGAACCATGGCGGCAGGCGCGACTCGATGTGGCCGGTGGCGTCGGAGATCATCGTGTCGGCGCCTTTCAGGCACACGGCGGTGAAGAGGTCCGGGTTGCTGCCGGCGGCCACCGCAAGCGGCACCTGGAACAGGGCCACCACCGGCTCGGCGCCCTCGCCCAGCCCGAAGCGGCCGACCAGCCGGCCCGTCCTGCCATCTCGCAGGCAGAACACCACCCGGCGAAAACCCAGTGCGCGGTACATGGTCTCGAGGATCATGCGCAGCACTTCGTTGAGCTTGAAGTTCTCGGCCACCATCGAATTGGTGATGTCCTGGATGCCGGCCGCCAGCACGTGCGCCGGGTCTTCGTGCGGCGGCAGCGCATCGAGCGGCAGAGGCGCGGTGGCTTCGAGCTGGTGGCGCGACAGGGTGTCCGTCATCGGGTCGCGGCCGGACGCATCCGTCACCGGCTGCGGCTTGGGCTCGAGCAGGCGCTCGGCCGGCGAGCCCGGCTTCAGGTGCAGCTGCAGCCCGGCGGCCAGCTGGGTGAGCCTCGTGCGCGAACGCACCACCGCGTCCTGCACGTCCTTCGCCTTCAGGCCCAGCGCCTTCGCATGGCGTTCGGCCACCTGGGCGACCAGCCGAGGGGCATCCTGCGGCTCGGCATGCAGCATCACGTCGGCCACCTCGTTGGCCGCGGTGGCCAGCCAGCGCAGGCGCTCCGGCGTCTGCTTCGGCATTTCGGCGGGCGGCACGCCGGTGGCCGGGCGCATGCAGCGCTGCAGCGTGTCGGGCAGGCCCCAGGAGCGAGCCACGCCCAGACCCAACTCTTCATAACTGAGGCCCAGCACCGAGGCCGAGGCCACCTGCTCGTTCATCGGCTGCCGGGGCGTCTCGCGCGCCAGGGTGACGCCCGGGTGCACCAGCGAGCGGATCTGCTCGGCTTCTTCATGGAAATAGAACTCGGTGAGCAGGCGTCCCAGGCCCTGGAACATCGAACCGATGAAGGCCTCCTCGCTCTCGCTGGACACCGGACTCAGTTCGCTGGCGAGCGTGCCGGCCATCAGCGAGCGCAGGAACTCCTGCTTGATCTGGTCGGCATGCAGCTTGTCGTTCATGTGCTCCAGCAGCACGAGCGACAAGGCCAGGTTGCGAATGCCGGCAAAACCCACGAGCGCCACGGCACGCGACACGGTGCTGATGGTGCCGCCGCCCGCATGCTGGAAGTGCGCGGTGTTGACCAGGCGCAGCAGCTTGTGCGTGAGCGCCACGTCCTTGAGGATCTCGCTGGCCAGGCTGGAAAGGCTTTCGTTTTCGCTGGTGGCCACGCGCTGGATGCTGGCGACCGAATCGCTCAGCGCCGGGAAGTCGCTCTTGTGCCGCATGCGACGCAGCAGGAACTCGAGCGTGCCGCTGGCACCGGACCTCGCGGCGGCGGGCGCGCTGCCGTTCTCTTCCGGCACAGGGCTCTTGGGCGCGAGCCAGGCCATCAGCGCATCGCGCAGCTCGCCGGCATGGGCGAAGCGAGCCGAAGGCTCGCGCGCCAGCGCACGCTGCACCAGTGCCCGCAGGCCGTCGTCCACCGGCTGCGGCATCGCCTCGGGCAGGCCCAGGTCTTCATGGGCGATGCGGTACATCGCGCGCGGGACGTCCGCCTCCGCGATGAGCGGCTTGCCGGTCATCAGCTCGGCCAGCACCAGGCCGGCGGCAAACACGTCCATCGACGGCGCGGGGGCCAGGCCTCTCACCGCTTCGGGCGACAGGTAGCCGGGACTGCCCGCCGGAACGGCCCCCTGGGCGTCGCCCGAGGTCACTGCAATGCCGAAGTCGGTGACACGGGCACGGCCGGCCGCGTCGATCAGGATGTTGGAAGGCTTGAGGTCGCGGTGCACCACGCCCGAGGCATGGGCATGCGCCAGTGCATCGAGCACGCCCAGCATCAGCTCGGCGGCGGCACGCGGCGCGTAGGCGCCCTGCTGCCTGAGCCTTTCGGCCAGCGACTGGCCGGGCACGAACTCGAAGACGATGTAAGGCTGGGCGCCGCTGCCGTCGGCATGCACGTCGGCCTCGAACACCGGCACGATGTGCGGGTGGGCCAGCCGCCCCACGGTGCGCGCTTCGCGCAGCCATTGCTCCAGCGCCGCGGTGGCGTCGCTGCCGCCGCTACCGGAGGCCAGCCGCATCAGCTTGATCGCCACCTCGCGTTCGAGGCGCGGGTCGAAGCCGAGCCATACGGTGCTCTGGGCGCCACGGCCGAGCACACGCTTCAGTTCGAAGCGGCCCAGGGTGGGGACGGAGGCGGCGGCGCTGCTGGACATGAAAGCGGGAGGTGCAGCGCCCATTGGACCCCACCCCGTCGGTGGCGATGCCCGGATGAGCGGGGTACGCCGGGCTTATTTCACGTCAACCGGCGGCGCGTTCGACCGCCGGCAGGCCGTCGGCCAGGCGCCGGCCCTTCTGCAGCGCCTCCTGCAATTCCTTGGGCGTGAAATTGAGCGCACGTGCATAGCGTTGCACGATCGCGTTCATGGCAGAAGGCTGCTTGATCGGCGGCAGCAGCAGCACGTCGACCGCCTCGTTGGCCGCGCTGGCCACGCAGCGCAGCAGGCCGTAGCGGTCGTCCGGCTTGTGCACCGACTTGTCGGTGGGCAGGCGCCGCATGATCTGCAGCATCGCATCGTGCAGGCCCCAGTAGCGCGCCACCGCCACGCCCAGGGACTCGAGGTCGGCCCCCAGCACGGCGCTGGCAGCCGCCGCCTCGTTCATGCCGGGCGGCTCGGGGGCGTCGGGTTCGGGCCTGGGCCCGGGCAACATGAGCTGCCGGATCTGCTCGGCCTCGTCAGGGAAGTGGTAGAGCACCAGCAGCCGCCCCAGGCTCTGGAGCAAGGCGCCGAGCAATGCTTCTTCGGCGTCGAGCCCGGCCGGGCACAGCATTTCGGCCACGTGCGCGCCGAAGCGCGCGCGATACAGCCCCCGCTCCAGCGCCTGCGCCGGCTGTTCGCCCAGAGGGCCCGGCCAGCCCCGCAGGCTGCCGGCTGCACTGCGCACGCCTTGCAGGCCGATCAGCAGCACGGCGCGCCGCACGGTGGTGACCGGCGCGTCGCCATGGCCTGCGAACTGGGCTGCATTGACCGTGCGCAGCAGCTCGAAGGCCAGCGCCGGATCCTGCACGATCGCGTCGACCATCTCGTCGATGCGCTGGCGCTCCATGGCCACCAGACGGGCCACGCGTTGCGCGAGGCTGGGCCGGGCCGGCAGGTGCCCCGCCGCACGCATGCGGTCGAGCAGCAGGGGCAGCGGCCCGCCGTCCTCCTGCGCCTGGGCCTCCTGCCACCCCCTCAGGGCACGCAGCAGCGTGCGGGCGCTGAGGTAGCGCTGGCGCTGCGCACGTTCGGTGCTGCGGTTGACGATCGCGCGCAGGGTGTCGGGCACCGGCTGCGGCGTGGTCCAGGGCAGGCGGACGATCTCCTGGCCGACCAGGTCGGCCGCCAGCGCGATGTCGGGCTGGTCGAGCGCCGGATGGTCGGCCAGCAGGCCGTGCAGCAGCAGGCCCATGGCCACCAGGTCGCGTTCGCCGGCCGCGCGCTGCGAACGCAGCTGCGAGGGGTCGAGCGCCAGCGAGCCGCTGGCAGCGGCCGCGGGAGCGGCCTGTGCCGCGCCGGCATCGGCCCCGGCAGCCAGGGACAGCGCAAGCACCTGCACGCGGCCGTGGGCGTCGATCCAGAGGTTGTGTGCGGCCAGGTCGCCGTGGGCGACGCCCGCCTCGTGGGCGTAGGCCAGGCCTTCGAGCGCGTCGCAGGCCCAGGCCACGGCCTCGGCCTGCCCCGGCACCGGATGAGCCGCCAGGTGCTCGGCCAGCGTCGCGCCGGCAGGCGGCTGGCTCGCGATGTAGGGCCAGCGTTCCTCGACGCCTACTTCGAGCACCGGCACCAGGTGGGGATGGTTCAGCCGGGCAGCGGCTTGTGCCGCCTGTTGCCAGCGTTCGAGGGCCTGTGCGTCGGCCGGCTGCTGGCGCGGCAGGCAGATCACCAGCTCGAGCCCGGCCCGCTCGTCATAGCCCAGCCAGTTCATCGTGCGCGAGCTCTTGCCGAGCAGGCGACGCAATTCGAACCGCCCGAATCGGCGTGTGGTCAGTGAACCGGCGGTAGCGGCCATGCGGTCGGCGAAACAGAAGAGGGCTTGGGGAGTTGGCCCGATTGGATCGCAGGCCGCAATAGGCAAAGCCTTGATGAGGGCAGCGAATTCATGGTTTCTTCCACGACAGGCCCCCTTACCGCACTTCGACGAGGCGCCCCGCGCCCGTGATGAAGGCCGCCCGGACGTCCTCGCCAGGCTGCGCGGCCTGCACCGCCGCACGGTAGCGCGCCAGCTGGTCGCGGTAGGCCGCCAGTTCCTGCGGGGCGTGCTGCAGCTTGTAGTCGAGCACCCACCATTGGCGGCCGGCCCCGGTGTCCAGCGCCACCAGGCGGTCCAGCCGGAGCACCTCGCCGCCCCAGGCCATGGGCACTTCGTTGCCGGCCCAGGCGAGCCGGGCGGGGTCGAGCAGGTGGGCCGCCTCGGCGCTGCGCAGCACCGGCTGAACCAGCGCCTTGATGGCCGCGGAGGTGCCGGCCGGCAGGCCCAGTTCGGCCGCGGCGGCCGCCGCGGCCTGCGAGAGGGCCGCATCGTCGCGTTGCTGCACGGGTCGTGCCGTGAGCCACTCGAGGGCCCGGTGCACGGCACGGCCGAGCAGCGCCGCCTCGTCGGTGCGCCCGGATGGCCGGGCGGCGGGCCCCGGTCGCTGCCCCGGTTGCGGCGGCCGCTGCAGCCGGGGCAGCACCGGCAGCACGGCCGGCTGCTGCTGCTCGTCCTCGCCGGCGCCCCGGCCCTGCGCGGCCGGCCACCAGGGCTCGGGCGGCAGCACCGGCGCCAGGCGCTGCCACCACGAAGGCGAGCCTGCGGCGCGATGCGGCTCCGTCCGGCTGAACACCAGCAGTTCCGCCGCCCGCGTCATGGCCACGTACAGCCCGTTGAGCTCTTCACGGGCCTGCGCCTGGCGCTCGCGCTCGAGCAGCGGCTTCAGCGACGGCGGGCAACGGGCCATCGAGGCCACGAAGGCGCAGCAGGCCGGGTGGGTGGAATCGACCGGCCACTCCACCAGCAGCGTGGCCGATTCCTGCTGGGGCGGCGCGGGGTCGGCGTCCATCACGAACACCGCGCGCGCCTCCAGCCCCTTGGCGCCGTGCACGGTGAGCAGCTGCACGGCTTCAGGGTGCGCCCGCGGCGGCACCTGCACCGCCCGTCGCTTGAGCGCACGCACGAAGTTGTAGGGGGTGGCATAACGCGCGCCGTCGAGCAGCAGTGCCTGGTTCACCAGGGCGTCGATCTGCTCCAGCGCCAGCGCCCGCGCGTTGGGGGGCACCACCGCCGCATAACGCTCGCGCACCTGTCCCTGCGACACGATGCGCTCGAGCAGGTCGTGCGGCGGCAGCTGGGCAGCGAGCTGCTGCCATTGCGGCAGCAGCTCCCGCGCACGCTGCAAGGCCGCGCTCTCGCCGCGACCCTGCATCACCGCCTGCCACCATTGCCGCGGACTGGCGTGCCCTTCGCGCAGCGCCGTCTGCACCTGCGCCGCGAGGTCCAGCAGGTCCTCGTCGCTCGCGCCGAACAGCGGGCTCTTGAGCACCTGCGCCAACGACAGGTCGTGGTGCGGCGACACCAGCACGTCCAGCAGGGCCACGAGGTCGCGCACCTCGGGCGCGTCCATCAGCGCATGCTCCTCGGGCGCCACGTGGGGCAGCCTCTGCTCTCGCAAGGCTTCGCCCAGCACACGCAGGTGCGCCCGCTTGCGGCTGAGCACGAAGATGTCGCCCGGCGCCCAGCCCTGCCCCACCAGCTCGGCCACCGCGCGGGCCACATGGCGGGCCTCGGCCATGCGCAATGCTTCTTCCGGCTCGAAGCGCGGCTGCGTCAGCGAGTCGCGCCAGTCCAGGCGCCTGGCGGCCGCCAGCTTTTCGGGCCTGGGAACGCCGGGCAGCGCACGCACCTCGCCGGCCGCCTGCGACTCGGTGGTGTGGCTGCGAAAGCCGGGCATCAGGCCTTCGGCCGCGGCCTGCTCGAACACCGGGTTCAGCGCGGCGATCACCGCCGGCGCATTGCGCCGCGTGTGGTCGCAGGCGAGCAGTGCACCGCCCAGCGCTTCGCGCACGAAATGCTGGGCAGCTTCGAACACGCGCGGCTCGGCGCGCCGGAAGCGGTAGATGCTCTGCTTGGGGTCGCCCACGATGAACACCGAGGGCGCGCCCTGCCCGCCGCCCGCGCCGGCATAGCCCGCGAGCCAGGCATGCAGCGCGTGCCATTGCAGCGGGCTGGTGTCCTGGAACTCGTCGATCAGCAGATGGCGCACGCGGGCGTCGAGCCGCTCCTGCACCCAGCCGGCCAGCGTGGCGTCGCGCAGCAGCGCGAGTGCACAGCGCTCCAGGTCGGCCATGTCGGCCAGGCCTCGCGCCTGCTTCACGTCGCGATAGCGCGCCAGCAGCACGCGTGAGAGGCGCACGAGGCGCAGGTGCTCCTCGCGTGCGGCGTGCTGGTCGAGGGCGGTGCGGATGCGCTGAAGGGCGTCGCACAGCGCCGGCTGCTCGGGCCGGTCGCCCAGCTTGCGAGGCGTGCCGTTCCCGGTGAACAGCGCCTTCCATACGCCGTCGAAAGCGGCTTGGTCGTCCGGCTCGCCGAGCGCCATCTCGAGGACCTGCGCGATCTTGGTCTGCGTGGCCTTCCCCGAGGCGCCGAGCACCCGGGCGAATTGCCACAGCGCGTTGGCGAGCGCCTGGCCGCGCACGAGGCTGGCGGGCGTGGGCAATCCGGCGCATTCAGGCCACAGGACTGCCGGGTCGGCCACGCTGGCCTCGAGCGTGCCGGCGGCATCGGCCAGCTCCAGCTCGATGCGCTTGTCGAGCGCCGCCTCGAGCCACTTGTGCGTGGTGAAGCGCCCCCGCGCCAGCACCAGGGCGGTGTAGTCGGCGCGCAGCCCGGGCTCGCCGGCCACGTCGGCGAGGAACGCGCGCCACACCTGCGGCAGCAGCTCGGTGATGTCTTCCACCAGGTCCATCTCCGGCTGCAGTCCGAGCTCGGTCAGCAGCTCCAGCGGCGCCTGGCGCAGCAGCTGGGAGAACCAGCCGTGGAAGGTGCGGATCTCCACCGGCCGCCCGCCGGCCAGCACATGCTCGTACAGCGCCGCCAGCGCAGGGGCCTGCCGCTGCGCTTCGTCAGGCCGCAGGCCGCGCTGCACCAGCGCCTTCACCCGGTCGGCCTCGCTGGCCAGCGCGAACTCGTGCAGCCAGTCGGACAGCCGCTGGCGCATTTCTCCGGCGGCCTTCTTGGTGAAGGTGATCGCGAGGATCTCCTGCGGCCGGGCACCTTCGAGCAGCGCACGCAACATGCGCGACACCAGCATCCAGGTCTTGCCGGCGCCGGCACAGGCCTCCACCACCAGGCTGCGCCGCGGATCGCAGGCGGCCTCGTAGAAGGCTTCGCGCGTGACCGTCCGGCCATCGATCGCATAGGCCGGCCGCGCCTGGTTCATCGTCATCGGTCGACCTCGCCGCTCGGCGCCCAGTGGTCGCGGCGACACAGGCCGCGTGCGGCGCAGTACTCACAGGCCACGCCTTCGCCCAGCGCCGGCAAGGCAGCGCCCGCAGCGATGCGCTGCAGGTCCTGGGCCATGCCTTCGAGCAGCTGCTGCGCGGTTTCGCCAACCGCTTCGTGGGGCAGCCACTTGACCTCGGCGCCGTCGAGCGACAGGTAGCCGGCTTCGACACCGGTGTCGTCATGCGAGCCGTAGCGGGCCCCCTCGAGCAGGGCCGCGTAGAACGGCAACTGCGTGTCTTCCAGCGGTTCGGCGAGCTTCTCCTTCAGCCTGGCCGCGCTGCCGGCCTTGTAGTCGACGATGCGCACGAGCGACTGACCGCCCTCGCGTACCCGGTCGACACGGTCGAGCCGGCCGTGCAGCTGGGTAGGCGGCAGCCCGGGCAGCGCCAGGTCGTCGGGCTGCCAGCCGAGTTCGACCTCCCCTTCCACAAACCGGGCGCCCGCCTTTTCCTGCTCGTGCAACCAATGCACGTATTGCGGCGCCAGGCGTTCGAAGGCGGTGGCAAACGGCAGGAACTCCGCATCGTCCCAGCCTTGTTCGGCCTGCACCGCACGTGCGCTGCCGAGCAGCCGCGCGAGGTCGTCCGCGTCGGGCCACGGACTGGCCAGCCGGTCTGCATGAAAGCGATGCAACACGGCGTGCAGCCAAGTGCCGTAGTCGCGTGCCTCGACGGTGTCGTCGAGTTCGTCGGCCTCACGCAGGCCCATGGACCTGAGCGCGACGAACCGATACGGGCAGGCGCGCAGGTGTGCGTAGGCCGTGGCGTCGAGCCGGCGCGGCCACAACGCCTGCCTGGCGTTGCCGGCCAGCACGGGCTGCGGCATGTGCTGCGGGCGAGGCTGGACCGTCTCGGTCGGCCTCGGGTCGGAGGCCTGCGGCAAATGCAGGCCCGAGCGCTGGAAACGCAGCAGCAGGCGCTCGAGCAGCGGGCTGGGCGCGAGCGGCTGATCTCCTTCGGAGCGGCGCCGCAGGAGCGTCAGCTGCGGGTGCCGCAGCAGCAGCGCGAACACCAGCAGCTCCGACTCGCTGCGCTCTTGCTGTGTGGGCAGCCCCAGTTCAGCCGCGGCGGATTCGCCGACCAGCGGCGAACCGCTGCCGGGTGCGCCCAGATGGTTTTCGTCGGCTCCGGGCATCACCACCGCGGCGAACGGCCGCAGCACGGCCCGCGCGAGCGGCGTGATCACGACGTCGGCAGCGGCGCCCTCCGCCAGGGGATCGGGCCGGAAAGACACCTGCTCCAGCACGTCGTCGACCCACGCAAGCAGGCCGCCCAGGTCGACACGGGCAGCACGCGCGGCGGTGTCCCACACGACGCCGTTGCCAGCCTCCGGGTCGAGCCGCAGCGCAGTCAGCACCTGGCGGCCGGCCGCGTCGGCCGAGAGCGCCTCCCATGCACCGCAAGCCTGCAAGGCGTTGCGCAGGACGGCCAGCGCCTCGGGCAGGCTCTTGCGGCCGAGGTCCTGCAGCGGTTGCAACACCTCGCGCGCCGCCAGCCACAGGGCGATGGCGTCGGCATGCAGGCGGGGGGCATGCTGCGCATCGAAACCCCAGGCCCGCGTCGCGCCTGTGCGTCGCAGGTGGAACTCGAGCCGGCCGATGCGTTCGGCCGGCGCAAGCCCGGCAGCATGGAGCGCGGGCCACGAGGCCATGCCGGACTTGAACCAGTCCAGCCAGTCGTCACTGCCCGCGAGCGGGCGCGCGGCGCGCAGCAGCGTCATGACGGCCGCACCCGCGCGGGTGGTCGAGAGCTTCCAGCCGCTCTCGTCCGCGACCGTTACCCTGCTGCGCTCCAGCAACGCGTGGACCCGGCGCACGAGCACTCTGTCCTGCGCCACCAGCAGCACGGGCGCCTCGCCGGCCGCCAGGTGATGCAGGACCTGCGCAGCTGCACGCTGCGCCTCGTCTTCGGCATCGGTCGCAACGGCAACACGGGGCGTGAGTACGGCCTCGAAGGGCCGCAGCGGATCCGCGTCGGCGACCAGGCGCAGCGCCCGCAGGCCGACGCCCGCTGCGTGCTGCAGAACGCTTTCGACGAGGGGATCGCGCCCACCTGCCACAAGCCCTGCCCACGCGCCGGCACGGAGCTCGAACAAGACGTCGGTGGCAGGCGCGGTGGAGGCTGCTGCCCACTCCAGCGCCACACGGGCGAGCAGGCGCTCGGTGCCGCCGACACTGCCGCCGGGACTCAGCAAGGTTCGAGCGCGATGCCAATGGACGGCGCGCTCTGCCGGAGCCACCGCCGCTGCCGCACGGGCAAACGCATGCGCGGTCTCGACCACGCGGGCCACACCCTGCTCGAACCCACGCCTGTCGGCGCGGGCCCAGTCGAGCGCCCAGCCCTGCGACCGCAAGAGTCCTGCCGCAGTGAGCCGGTCGGTGGTGACGTCGAAGCTGACGTCCGTGGCCGCACCGGCATGCGCCGGTGCCAGCGCACCGGCCAGCGTCTGCGGCGTCTCGAATCGCGGCGACCAGCCGCCCGCTGAAACGCTCGCCCATGCCTCGCGGGCCCAGGGCAGCAGCTGTGCGAACGGCAGCAGCACGGTCAGGTCGCGCGGCGAGACTCCCGCGTCGAGCGTCCAGTCCGCCAGCCGTTCGGCGAACTGCCGCCACCACGCAGGCGTCACCGCCGCAAGGGGCAAGGCACGGGATTCAACGGAGGTCGTCAAGGCAGGCAGAACGGCGCTTTGCGGCTATCAAGCCCATAGCGGCCACGGGGCGCCGCTTGAGAACGTGGCAGTAGGCTTTATGTCAGAATCATTGTGCCTTGGCCCTGGAGCCTGCCTGAGGATCAAAAAATGAGCAGTGAACTGATCAAACACATCTCCGATGCCTCCTTCGACGGTGACGTCCTGAAGGCGGACAAGCCGGTGCTGGTGGACTACTGGGCCGAGTGGTGCGGCCCCTGCAAGATGATCGCCCCGATCCTCGACGAAGTCGCCAAGGACTACGGCAGCAAGCTGCAGATCGCCAAGATGAACGTCGACGAGAACCGCGAAGTGCCGGCCAAGTTCGGCATCCGGGGCATTCCCACCCTGATGCTGTTCAAGGGCGGCCAGCTGGCAGCCACCAAGGTGGGCGCCCTGTCCAAGGCCCAGTTGACGGCCTTCCTCGACGGTCACCTATAATCCCGCCAATCGCACCGGGCGAGTGAGCCACAAGCCACCGCCCGGCTGCCCTAGATAGCCACGACGCAAGGCTTCATTCGCGTCGAGTCGGCCCCAACATCCCGCGTTCAGTACTTAGACGCTCGATTGCGAGGTTGTGCGAGAGACACGCACATCCGCCGCCGACAGAACTCCAGCCGTCTTGCCTGGCAAGAGACGGTTCCCGTTGAAGGGTGATCCCTCATGCATCTATCCGAACTCAAAGCACAGCACATCTCGGCGCTGACGAAGATGGCCGAAGAGCTGGAGATCGAAAACACCGGCCGCATGCGCAAGCAGGAGCTGATGTTCGCGATCATGAAGAAGCGCGCCAAGCAAGGCGAGCAGATCTTCGGCGACGGCGTGCTTGAGGTCCTGCCCGATGGTTTCGGCTTCCTGCGTTCGCCGGACACGAGCTACCTGGCGAGCACCGACGACATCTACCTGTCGCCGAGCCAGATCCGCCGCTTCAACCTGCACACCGGCGACGCCATCGAGGGCGAAGTGCGGGTGCCGAAGGACGGCGAGCGCTACTTCGCGCTGGTGAAGGTCGACCGTGTGAACGGCCTCACGCCCGAGGAGAGCAAGCACAAGATCATGTTCGAGAACTTGACGCCGCTCTTCCCGAAGGAGCAGTTCAAGCTCGAGCGCGAGATCAAGGGCGAAGAGAACATCACGAGCCGCATCATCGACCTCATCGCGCCCATCGGCAAAGGCCAGCGTGCGCTGCTGGTCGCGCCGCCCAAGAGCGGCAAGACGGTGATGATGCAGCACCTGGCGCACGCCATCGTCGCCAACCATCCGGACGTCTACCTCATCGTCCTGCTGGTCGATGAGCGCCCCGAAGAAGTGACCGAAATGCAGCGCACCGTGCGCGGCGAGGTCATCAGCTCGACCTTCGACGAACCTGCTGCGCGCCACGTGCAGGTGGCAGAAATGGTGATCGAGCGCGCCAAGCGTCTGGTCGAGCTGCGCAAGGACGTGGTGATCCTGCTGGACTCCATCACTCGCCTGGCCCGCGCCTACAACAACGTCCTGCCCTCTTCGGGCAAGGTGCTGACCGGCGGCGTGGACGCGAACGCGCTGCAGCGCCCGAAGCGCTTCTTCGGCGCGGCACGCAATGTCGAGGAAGGCGGCTCGCTCACCATCATCGGCACCGCGCTGATCGACACCGGCAGCCGCATGGACGAGGTGATCTACGAAGAGTTCAAGGGCACCGGCAACTGCGAGATCCACCTGGATCGCCGCATGGCCGAGAAGCGGGTCTACCCGTCGATCCTGCTGAACAAGTCGGGCACGCGCCGCGAGGAACTGCTGCTCAAGCCGGAGATCCTCCAGAAGGCCTGGATCCTGCGCAAGCTGCTCTACCCGATGGACGAGATCGAGGCGATGGAGTTCATCCTCGACAAGATGAAGTCCACCAAGAACAACCACGACTTCTTCGACATGATGCGCCGCGGCGGCTGACTTCAGCGCTGTGGCATAATCGCCGGCTTTTCCCGCCCAGGAAAGTGCGCTGCATGGGGCAGCGTGGCTACCACCGAAGTTTCGCGAGGACCACATGAAACAAGGCATCCATCCCGACTACCGCGACGTCTGCTTCGTCGATCTGTCGAACGGCTTCAAATTCGTGACCCGTTCGTGCGTGCAGACCAAGGAGACGACCAAGCTCGACGACGGCCGTGAAGTGCCGCTGTTCAAGCTGGAAACCTCGAGCGAGTCGCACCCCTTCTACACGGGCACGCAAAAGAGCGTCGATTCGCTGGGCGGCCGCGTGGAGAAGTTCCGCAACAAGTTCGCCCGCGTCGGCATCAAGAAGTAAGCCGCTCGCGCACCCGCAAGAAGGCAGCCCCCAGGCTGCCTTTTTTGTTGGCTGCGTCGCGCTTGACACAATCCGCATGCTTTGCGGGCAAGATCGCGCCTGCCAGTTTTTCCGCACCGGAACTCGTGAACAGCCCTCCGACACCTGCCTTGGTCACACAGCGCGCCGCGCAGCGGCTGCCGAGGTTTGCGCTGCTGCTGTTCTGTGCAGCCTATCTGTTGCCCGGCCTGTTCGGTCGCGACCCCTGGAAGAACGCCGACATCACCGCCTTCGGCTACATGGTGAACATCGCCAATGGCGTGACGTCACCGTGGGCACCTTCGATTGCAGGGCTACCCAGCGACGCTGGCCTGCTGCCCTACTGGATCGGCGCCGCGGCCATCAAGCTGCTCGGGCCGCTGCTGGGGCCGGCGCTTGCAGCCCGGCTGCCCTTCATGCTGCTGTTGGCCGCAGTGCTGATGCTCACCTGGTACAGCACCTACTACCTTGCGCGGACCGAGGCGGCGCAACCGGTGGCATTTGCGTTCGGCGGCGAAGCCCACCCGGTCGACTATGCCCGCGCCATTGCCGACGGCGCGCTGCTGGCGCTGATCGCCAGCCTGGGACTCCTGCAGCTCGGCCATGAAACCACGCCTGAGCTGGTGCAGCTCGCCGGAGCCTGCCTGTTCCTCTGTGCGATGGCGATCAGTCCCTACAAGCTCGGGCCGGCCCGGGCCGCGGCACTGGTCTCTCTGCCGGTGCTGGCTGCCAGCGGCAGCCCCTTCGTGGCGGTGGCGCTGGCAGCCGTGGGCGTTGCCGTGTCCGCCCAATCGAGCTACGCGCAAGTACGCCGCTTCACCGCCTGGATTGCCGCAGCGGGTGCACTGGCCGCGCTGGTGGCGACCGGGCTTTCCGCCTGGGAGTGGAAGCTGGGCAGCTCGGTCTCGCCGCGCCAGGTCGGGCGGCTGCTCGTGTGGTTCACCTGGCCGGCCTGGCCGCTGGTGGCGTGGGGCCTGTGGCGCTGGCGCCTGCACCTGAGGCACCGCCACATTGCGGTGCCGCTGGGCATGGCCGCCGTGGGCCTCGTCACCAGCGTCTGGATGGGCGGCTCCGACCGCGCCCTGATGCTCGCGCTGCCGCCATTGGCCGTGCTGGCCTCTTTCGCGCTGCCCACCCTGCAGCGCAGCGTGTCGGCCGCGATCGACTGGTTCTCGGTGTTCTTCTTCAGCTTCTGGGCGATCGCCTTCTGGGTCGTGTACGCCGCCATGCACACCGGCGTGCCGGCCAAGACGATGGCCAACGTGATGAAGCTGGCACCGGGGTTCGCGCCGAGCTTCTCGGCCGTTGCGCTGGCGATCGCCCTGCTGGGCACGGTGGCCTGGCTCGCACTGGTGCGGTGGCGCACCGGCCGGAACCAGCATGCGCTGTGGAAGAGCATGGTGCTGCCTGCCAGCGGGGTGGCGTTGTGCTGGCTGCTCCTGATGACCCTGTGGCTGCCGCTGCTGGACTACGCGCGCAGCTACCGCCCGCTCGTGCAACGCATCAGCCAGCACGTGCCCGCCGACGCCTGCATCGCCGCGGCCGGGCAGCCTCGCAGCCTGCTCGCAGCGCTCGAGTTCTTCGGAGGCTATCGGGTGGACGGCCTGCGGTCGCCATCTGATACCGAGTGCCGCTACCTCATCACGTCGATGCAGGTCCGTGCCGAAGCGCCGCAGCTGCCCGGCTGGGACCTGCTCGCGCGCGAGCGCCGGCCCACCGATCGAGACCTGGACACGGCGATCTACGCGCGCGCCGGGCGTTGAGCCTAGGACGCGTCGGTCGCAGCGCTGGCGCGGCGGGGATCGGGTGCGGGTTCGAGGTATCGCACCCGCGCCGCCGGAAACACGATGCGGAACGACGAGCCCTTGCCGGGCTCGCTGTCGACGGCCAGCTCGCCGCCGTGGCGCTGCACGACGTGCTTGACGATCGACAGGCCCAGGCCGGTGCCGCCCGTGTCGCGCGAGCGGCTGCCGTCGACGCGATAGAAGCGTTCGGTCAGCCGGGGCAGGTGCTCCCGGTCGATGCCGATACCGGTGTCGGTGACCGAGAACTCGCCCGAGCCGTCTGCCAGCACCCGCCAGCCGACTTCGATGCTGCCGCCTTCAGGGGTGTAGCGCACCGCGTTGTTGACCAGGTTGGCCAAGGCGCTGAGCAGCTCTCCCTCGGCTCCGGCAATCTGCACCGCCGACACATCGGCATTGCCTGCAAAGCTCAGCTGGTGACGCCCCTGCGACAGCGTGCGCGCGTCGCCTTCCACATGTGACAGCAACTTGCTCACCGCCACCCATCGGTCGGCGCTCGGGCGCGGACTGCCTTCCAGTTGCGCCAGCGTCAGCAGATCGCTCACCAGCGTCTGCATGCGGGCCGTCTGCTGCGACATCAGCGTCAACACCCGCTTGCGCTCCACGTCGGTGAGCGGCAGGTTGCTCATCGTTTCGATGAATCCCGACAGCACGGTGAGCGGCGTGCGGATCTCGTGAGAGACGTTGGCCACGAAATCCCGCCGCATCGAGTCGGCCCGCTCGCGTTCGGTGACGTCCTGCGACAGCACCAGCTTCATGCCTTCGCCATACGTGCGGATGAACACCGACAAGGTGCCGGGCCCGCGCGAGTTGGGAAAGGTCACCGGCTCGTTGAAGGTGGCGCCCTGCAGGTAGTTCACGAACAGCGGCGAGCGCACGAGGTTGGTCACCCGCTGGCGGCGGTCGCGCTGCGGATCCAGGCCGAAATGATCCGCCGCCACCGAGTTGCACCACTCGATCTGCTCGTTGGCATCGAGCAGCAGCACACCGTTCGGCGAAGCCTCGATGGCGGACAAGAACTGGGACAGCCGGGTGTGCTCCTGCACGGCATGCAGCTCACGGGAACGGATCGCGCGCTCGATCCGGTAGCCCATCTCGCCCCAGAGCCCTGCATCGCGCGGCGCCGGGCCGTCCTGCGCGCCACGCAGCCAGCTGATCAGGCGGTAGCCGCGCAGGGTGTCGAACACCGCCACCAGCCCCACGGCCGTGGCCCCGCCGAACAACACGCTCAGCACCGGCGCCTGGATCGGATTGCCGACGAAGTAGCCGGCGGCTCCGCCGGCGACCATGGCCAGCATGCCCGCGACGATGCGGGGAAAGAGCCAGTTCATCGAACGTCGTCAGCGCTCAAGCGGAGAGCGCCTGCACCTGTTGAGTGAGGCGATAGCCGGCTCCGCGGACCGTCTCGATCATCTGCGAGCAACCCACCGGCGCAAGCGCTTCGCGCAACCGCTTCACATGCACATCGACCGTGCGCTCCTCGATGAACACATGGTCGCCCCACACCCGGTCGAGCAGCTGCGCGCGACTGTGAACCCGCTCCGGATGCGTCATCAGGAAATGGAGCAGCCGGAACTCGGTCGGGCCGATCTTGACCTCGTGGTCGGCCCTGGACACCCGACGCGTGGCCGGGTCGAGCCGCAGGCCTGCCAGTTCGACGGCCGAGTCCAGCGCCTCGGGTGCCTTGCGACGCAGCACCGCACGGATGCGTGCCATCAGCTCGTTGGTGGAAAAAGGCTTGGTCAGGTAGTCATCGGCGCCGGCGTCCAGTCCGGCGATCTTGTCGGCCTCGTCGGCGCGGGCGGTCAGCATGATGACCGGCAGCTCCTTCGTGCGCGCCTCGGAACGCCAGCGCTTCGCGAGCGCGAGGCCGGACTGGCCCGGCAGCATCCAGTCGAGGATCACCAGGTCGGGCAGCACGCGGTCCACCTCCATCTGCGCCTGGTCGGCCGCAGACGCAATCGTGACTTCGTAACCCGCGTGGCGCAGGTTGATGGAGATGAGTTCGGCAATCGCGGACTCGTCTTCAACCACCAGCACTCGGCTCATTGCGTTTCTCCTCGGGATTCAGCGCGCCAGCGACTCGAGCGACTCGAGCGGGTTGTGGCGCACGTCGGTGCCCTTGACGATGTAGATGATCTGCTCTGCAAGGTTCTTGGCATGGTCGCCCACGCGTTCGATGGCCTTGGCCACGAACACCAGGTCGATGCTCGACGAGATGGTGCGCGGATCTTCCATCATGTAGGTGATGAGCTTGCGCATCAGGCCGTCGAACTCCTGGTCGATCTGGTTGTCCTGCTTGATCACCTCCACCGCCTTGGCGGTGTCGAGGCGCGCGAAGGCATCGAGCGCCTTGCGCAGCGAGGTGGTCGCGAGGCTGGCTTCGAAAGACACGTCGCCCACCGGCAGGCGCAGCCGGCTCGAAACGCCGGTGTTGATGAGGCGCTGCACGGTGCGTGCAATTCGGGCCGCCTCGTCGCCCACGCGCTCCAGGTTGCCGATGGTCTTGGAGATGGCGATCAGCAGGCGCAGGTCTCGCGCGGTCGGCTGGCGCCTCGCGATGATCGTGGACAGGTCGCGGTCGATGTCGACTTCCATCTGGTTGACGACGGTTTCCTGCGCCAGCACCTGCGTGGCGGTTTCGGCGCTGAAGTTGGTCAGCGCATAGATCGCCTGGGCCACCTGCGACTCGACCAGCCCGCCCATTTCGAGCACGCGCGTCGAGATGCCGCTCAGCTCGGCGTCGAACTGGGTGGATAGATGTTTGTCGGTCATGGAATCTCCCTGTGCTCTCAGCCGAAGCGGCCGGTGATGTAGTCCTCGGTGTCCTTCTTCTTCGGCTTCATGAAGAGGTCGGAAGTAGGGCCGAATTCGATCAGGTCGCCCAGGTACATGTACGCCGTGTAGTCCGAGCAGCGCGCCGCCTGCTGCATGTTGTGGGTCACGATGACCACCGTGTAATCGTTCTTGAGCTCATGGATCAGCTCTTCGATCTTGCCGGTGGAGATCGGGTCCAGCGCGGAACAGGGCTCGTCGAGCAGCAGCACCTCGGGCTTGATGGCGATGCCGCGCGCGATGCACAGGCGCTGCTGCTGGCCGCCCGACAGGCCCGAGCCGCTCTGGTTCAGCTTGTCCTTGACCTCGTTCCACAGCGCGGCCTTCTTCAGCGCCCATTCGACGCGCTCGTCCATCTCGACGCGCGACAGCGTCTCGAACAGCCGCACGCCGAAGGCGATGTTGTCGTAGATCGACATCGGGAACGGCGTGGGCTTCTGGAACACCATGCCGACCTTGGCGCGAATGAGCGACACGTCGTCCTTGGACTTCAGGATGTTCTTGCCGTCCAGCAGGATCTCGCCTTCGGCGCGCTGCTCGGGATAGAGCTCGAACATGCGGTTGAAGGTGCGCAGCAGCGTCGACTTGCCGCAGCCCGAGGGCCCGATGAAGGCCGTGACCTTGCGCTCGGGGATCTCGAGGTTGATGTTCTTCAGCGCGTGGAAATGGCCGTAGTAGAAGTTGAGGTTGCGCACCGACAGCTTGGCTTTTTCGGTGACGGGCATTTCGACTTTGACGTCCATGATGGATCCCTCGGGACTCAGTGTTTGTTGCGCAGGAAGATGCGCGCGAGGATGTTGAGCACCAGCACGCCGACGGTGATGAGGAACACACCGGCCCAGGCCAGCTTCTGCCAGTTCTCGTAGGGGCTCATCGCGAACTTGAAGATCGTCACCGGCAGGCTGGCCATCGGCTCGGACAGGCTCGCCGTCCAGAACTGGTTGGACAGCGCGGTGAACAGCAGCGGTGCCGTTTCGCCCGAAATGCGCGCCAGTGCCAGCAGCACGCCGGTGATCACCCCGGCACGAGCCGCCTTCAGCGTGATCGACGAGATGACCTTCCACTTGGGCGTGCCCAGCGCGTACGCCGCCTCGCGCAGCGAGTTCGGAATGAGGCTCAGCATGTTCTCGGTGGTGCGGATCACCACCGGGATCACGATCAGCGCCAGCGCCAGCACGCCGGCCCAGCCCGAGAACGACTTCATGCGCGCCACCACCACCGCATAGATGAACAGGCCCACCACGATGGACGGCGCCGACAGCAGGATGTCGTTGATGAACCGGGTGATGCTGCCCAGCCAGCTCTTCTGGCCGTACTCGGCCAGGTAGATGCCGGCCAGGATGCCGACGGGCGTGCCGATCAGCGTGGCCAGGCCGACCATCAGCGCCGAACCGAAGATGGCGTTGGCCAGGCCGCCGACCTCCGCCTGCGGCGGCGGCGTCATTTCGGTGAAGGTGGACAGGGCGATGCCGCCCACGCCAAGGCGCACCGTTTCGATCAGGATCCAGATCAGCCAGAAGACGCCGAAGGCCATGGCCAGCAGCGAAAGCGCCAGGGCGATCACGTTGACGCGCTTGCGCGCGCGATGCTTCGCCAGGCGCCCGGCGTCGAGGGCGGAAGACGACACGGCGGTCGCGGGGTTGGGTACGACACTCATGTTCAGGCCCCCTCACCTTTCTTGAGCCGCGACAGCAGGACCTTCGAGAAGGCCAGCACGACGAAGGTGATGAAGAACAGGATCAGGCCGAGGTAGATGAGCGAGGCCTGGTGCAGGCCCTCGCCGGCCTCGGCGAACTCGTTGGCCAGCGCGGACGTGATGCTGTTGGCCGCCTCGAACACCGACAGCGAGTTCAGCTGGTTCATGTTGCCGATCACGAAGGTGACCGCCATCGTCTCGCCCAGCGCACGGCCGAGGCCGAGCATGATGCCGCCCACGACGCCGGTCTTGGTGTAGGGCAGCACGACCTTCCAGACCACCTCCCAGGTGGTCGAGCCCAGGCCGTAGGCGGACTCCTTCAGCATCGGCGGCGTCACTTCGAACACGTCGCGCATCACCGAGGCGATGAACGGGATCACCATGATGGCCAGGATGATGCCGGCCGACAGGATGCCGATCCCCACCGGCGGCCCGGAGAACAAGGCCCCGAGCACCGGCACGTTGCCGAAGGCGCTTTGCAGCGGCTGCTGCACGAACTGGGCCAGCAGCGGGCCGAACACGAGCAGGCCCCACATGCCGTAGACGATGGACGGCACCGCCGCCAGCAGTTCCACCGCGATGCCCAGGGGGCGCTTCAGCCACTTGGGCGACAGCTCGGTGAGGAACAGCGCGATGCCGAAGCTCACCGGCACCGCGATCAGCAGCGCGATGACCGAGGTCATCAGCGTGCCGTAGATCATGACGAGGCCGCCGTACTTGTTCTGCACCGGATCCCAGTCCGCGCTCCACAGGAAGCCCAGGCCGTACTCCTGGATGGCCGGGGCGGCGCCGATGAACAGGGAAACGAGGATGCCCACCAGGACCGCGAGCGTCAGCAGCGCAGCCGAATGGGCCAGCACGGAAAAAACCGTGTCGGCCCACGGCTTGGAGCGCCGCCGCTCTGGCGGCCGCCCGGCGGGGTCGGAACGCTCCATCTTGTCGTCTTGGTAGTGGCTGGCGGGCAGTGTAGCGGCCACGATGTTCTCCGAAGGATGCAAGACAGCTTGCAACAAAGGGCTGCACCCGCGGGAGGCGCAGCCCTTGCGCGGCAGGGCCGGTTACTTGAACGCGACGGCCTTGCCGGAGCCGTCCTTGATCTCGGCCCACTGCTTGCGCACCAGGGCCTTCACGGCATCGGGCAGCGGCACGTATTCCAGGTCCGAGGCCATCTTGTCGCCGCTGGCATAGGCCCACTCGAAGAACTTCAGCGCGTTGCTGGCGTTGGCCGGCTTGTCCTGCGCCTTGTGCATCAGGATGAAGGTGGCGCCGGTGATGGGCCACGAGTCCTTGCCCTGCTGCTCGGTCAGCACCTGGTAGAAGCTCTTGGACCACTCGGCGCCCGCCGCGGCGGCCTTGAAGTTCACTTCATCGGGACCCACGAAGTTGCCGGCCGCGTTCTTCAGCAGCACGTGCGACATCTTGTTCTGCTTGGCGTAGGCGTATTCGACGTAGCCGATGGAGTTCGGCAGGCGCTGCACGAAGGCCGACACGCCTTCGTTGCCCTTGCCGCCGGCACCGGTCGGCCAGTTCACCGCCGTGCCCTCGCCGACCTTCGCCTTCCATTCGGCGTTCACCTTCGACAGGTAGTTGGTGAACAGGAAGCTCGTCCCCGAGCCGTCGGCACGGCGCACCACGGCGATGGCGGCGTCGGGCAGCGCAACGCCCGGGTTCAGCGCAACCAGGGCGGGGTCGTTCCACTTGGTGACCTTGCCCAGATAGATGTCACCCAGCAGCTGGCCGGTCATCTTGACCTGGCCGGGCTGGATGCCCTTGATGTTGAGCACCGGCACGACGCCGCCGATGACGGTCGGGAACTGGACCAGGCCGTCCTTGGCCAGTTCGTCGTCCTTGAGCGGAGCGTCGGAAGCACCGAAGTCGACCGTCTTGGCCTTGATCTGCCGGATGCCGGCGCCGGAGCCGACCGACTGATAGTTGATGCGGGCACCGGAGGCCTTGTTGTAGGCGTCGGCCCACTTCGCATACACGGGAGCGGGGAAGGAAGCGCCGGCACCCGTCACGTCCTGGGCGAAAACAACACCGGTCGCGGCCGACAGGGCCGCGGCAGCCAGGAGAGAGCGGAACAGCGAGAGTTTCATCGTCACACCTTTCAAAAAGGGGGCCTTTCGAGGGACGGGGCGCACTGTATGAGTGCTTTATGACAACCGCGTGACGCCCGAGAGGGTGTCTCGAAGCTGTCATTCATGCGTCACGGTTCTGTCATGGGGCCTGCCTATCCTGCGCGGCGCCGGGGCCGCCAGGCCCTGATGACGACCCAAAAGGAGTTCCCATGACCCATCGCATTTGGCTGCTGCCCGCAGCCCTCGTCCTGGCCTTGGCCGCCGGCTGCGCCACCACTTCGGCCCCCGCGACCATTGCCGAAACCACCGCCAGGACGCCTGAGCTGTCCACGCTCAACAAGCTGATCAACGACGCCGGCCTCACCCAGACGCTCAGCGCCGCCGGTCCGTACACCGTCTTCGCCCCCAGCGACGCCGCCTTCAAGGCTGTGCCCGCCAAGACCATGGACGAGCTGGCCAAGGACAAGGAACTGCTCAAGTCCGTGCTCGCCTATCACGTGGTGCCGGGCAAGCTGACTTCGGCCGAAGTGAAGAACGGCAACACCAAGACGGTGCAGGGCGCCAACGTGGCCCTGTCCAAGGCCGGCACCTTCGTCACGGTGGAAGACGCCATGGTGACCCAGGCCGATGTGCCCGCCACCAACGGCGTGGTGCACGTGATCGACCGCGTGCTGATGCCTCCCAAGAAGTAAATACAACGATCCCGGGCGGCCAACGCAGCCGCCCGCTCGCTCTCGCGCTCGGCTTCACGCGGGCTTGCCTGCCTTCACGGGTAGCCAAGCCCGCGCCGCATGCCGGGTGCCTCACATCTCAAAAAAGACTCGTTGGAACGGCAGGCAGCATGTCCATTTCCACCGCCCCCCTCAGCCGCCGGCAGGTGCTGGCCCTCACGGCCGGCATGTCGGCCAGCCTTGGCGCAGCGGCCCAGGCACCGTCACGCAGCGGCCGGGCGCTGCGCGTCGCCCAGTTGCTCGACAGCTCGCCGGACCAGCAGGAACTCTCGCGCGACTACGCCACCGGCGTGCAGATCGGGCTGGCCGAATTCAACCGGAGCGGTCGGCCGGTGCAGCTCGTGAGCCTCAACACGGACGGCTCAGCCGCCTCGCTGCGGCAGGCCCTGGCCAGCGTTCGCGACGATCCGTCGATTTGCGCACTGCTCGGCACGGCCGGCGGCCGCCTGGCGGTGGAAAGCGTGGCCGCAGCCCGGCGCGAGGGGCTCGCCATCGCGCACGTGGCGCCGTGGATGGCCGATTCCCGTTTCGATACCGATGCCAACGACGACGTGTTTGCGCTGTTCGCCTCGCGGGAGATGCAGATTCGCCACGCCCTCGGCAGCCTGGGCAACGTGGGCGTCGGCGAGCTGGGGCTCGTCTACACCAGCGCCCGCGACCAGTACGCCTTGCATTCCGAGGTCGCGGAGGCGGCCGCCAGGCTGAAACTGCGCACCCAGGCCTTCGTGGCCGGCCCCGGCGAAGACCTGGCGGCCATGGGCATGCGGCTCGGCGCCCAGACGCCGGTGATCCTGCTTTTCCTGGGCGGCACCATCGAGCTGGCCCGGTTCACCCAAGGCCTGCAGAGCCAGGGCGCCCGCGGCGCGGGGCGCTATGTGATGAGCCTGTCCGACGTGGACCTGCCCACCCTCATGCAGCTGAGCCCCACCCGCTCGGTGCCGCTCATCCTGACGCAGGTGGTGCCCAACCCGCAGAGCAGCAGCCTGCCCGCGGTGCAGAGCTATCGCGCCGGCCTCAAGCAGCTGTTCGATGAAAACCCCTCGCACGTGAGCCTGGGCGGCTACCTGGCCGCACGCTACGCCACCCATGTGCTGTCGCGCCTGCCCGCCACACCCACCCGAGCCGACGCCCTGGCGGAGTTCCGCAAGCGCGCGCCGGCCGACGTGGGCGGCTTCGGCATCCATTTCGGAGCCCAGCGCCGCGGCAGCAGCTTCGTGACCCAGGCCATGCTGCTGGGCGACGGCCGCCTGCTCGGCTGACACCCACAAAAAGCTTGCGCTCAACCCCATAGTTCCATTAGCATGGAAATATGGAAGAGCAACACGTCATCCGCGCCCTCGCCGCCCTGGCCCAGGCCGCTCGGCTGCGGGCCTTTCGCGAGCTGGTCGTCGCGGGCCCTGCGGGCCTCACGCCCACTGCGCTGGCCGAGCGGCTGCAAATGCCCGCCCCCACGCTCTCGTTCCACCTGAAGGAGCTCGCCAACGCCCAGTTGGTCAGCCAGCAGCGTGACGGGCGCCATCTCATCTACCGCGCCTCTTTCGAGCAGATGAACGCGCTGCTCGGTTTCCTTACCGAGAACTGCTGTCGGGGCCAGGCGTGCCTGCCCACGACTGCAGCCCCTTCCTGCAACTGTTGACTGACAAGGAGATCCCCCGTGAAACGCTTCCACGTCCATGTGCACGTCGACGACCTCGCCAAGAGCGTGGCGTTCTATTCGAAGCTGTTTGGCGCAGAGCCCGCGCGGCTGGAGACCGACTACGCGAAGTGGATGCTGGAAGACCCACGCGTCAACTTCGCGATCTCCTCGCGCGGCGGCCGGCCCGGGGTGGACCACCTGGGCTTCCAGACCGACAGCGCTGAAGAACTGGCCGAACTGAAGTCGCGCGCCCAGTCCGCCGACATGGTGATGCAGGACGAAGGCGAGACCACCTGCTGCTACGCCCGCAGCGAAAAGCACTGGGTGACCGATCCGCAGGGCGTGGCCTGGGAGCACTTCCATACCCTGGCCAACGTGCCGGTGTTCAGCGAGACGAAGGCCGACGCAGGGGCTCAGGCCTCGGCCTGCTGCGCGCCGTCGGCCCCGCGCGGCAAGCCCGTGGGCATCGCGGTCAAGGCCGCTTCTTGCTGCTGACCCGACATGACCACCAACGTCCTCATCCTCTGCACTCACAACTCCGCGCGCAGCGTGCTCAGCGAAGGCATGCTCAACCACTGGGCGAAAAAGCTGGGCCGCGACGTGCGGGCCTACAGCGCCGGCAGCGCCCCCAGCGGGCGGCTCAACCCGTTCGCCCTCGAAGCGCTGAACAACGCCGACATCGACACCAGCGGCTATCGAAGCAAGAGCTGGGACGAGTTCACCGGCCCCGGCGTGCCCGAGATGCGCATCGTCATCACGGTTTGCGACAGCGCCGCGGCCGAGCAGTGCCCCTACTGGCCTGGCAGTCCGGTGAAGGTGCACTGGGGCTACGCCGACCCGTCCAACGCGCCAGGCGGAGACGAAGGCAAACGCCTCGCCTTCGAGATCACGCGCCAGGCCATCGGCTACCGCATGCTGCAGCTGCTCGCGCTGCCGCTCGACACCATGGGCAACGCCGAGCTTCAACAGGCGCTGGCCGCCATTTCGCGGAGCTGATGACGATGGAACTGCGTCGCAAGCTGCTGGCCGAGGCATTGGGCACGATGCTGCTGCTCACGGTCGTGATCGGCTCGGGGATCATGGCCGAGCGCCTGGCCGGCGGCAACGCGGCCATCGCGCTGCTGGCCAACGCGCTGGCCACCGTGGGGGGGCTGTACGTGTTGATCGAGGTCCTGGGGCCGGTCAGCGGCGCGCACTTCAACCCGGCGGTGAGCGCGGTGATGGCGATCCGCGGCGACCTGCCGGGTGCCGCATTGCTTCCCTACGTCGGCGCCCAGCTGGTCGGTGCCGTCCTCGGGGCGTGGCTGGCGCATGCCATGTTCGACCTGCGCATCCTGCAGTTCTCGACCACCGTGCGCAGCGGCTGGGGCCCGTGGATCGCGGAGACCGTGGCCACCGCCGGCCTGCTGCTGGTGGTGCTGCGCGCGCCGTCCGGCCGGGCGGCCGCCATGGTCGCTGCCTACATCGGCGCGGCCTACTGGTTCACCGCGTCCACCTCTTTCGCCAACCCCGCCGCCGTCATCGGTCGCATGTTCAGCGACAGCTTCGCCGGCATCGCCCCGGCCAGCGCACCCGGCTTCGTGCTGACGGAACTGGCAGGCGCGGCGATCGGGCTGGCCCTGCACATGGCCCTGGGCGTGCGCCAGGCATCACCTGCCCCGAACGACACGACCGCGCTTTCGGTGCTGCAACCTGGGGATTTCAAGCATCGTTAACCAGGCGTTCAGGCATTAAGCTCTCGCCCCATGAAGCTGCTCCTAGCCGAAGACGATGCCTGCCTCGCCGATGCACTGAGTTCCAACCTGCGCCAGGCTGGCTTCGAAGTCGAGGTGGCCGAGAACGGCGCGGTGGCCGAGTACCTGCTGCTGCGGCAGATGTTCGACTTCGGGGTCATCGACCTCGGCCTGCCCCTGGTGGACGGTCTGAGCGTGCTCAAGAAGGTGCGTGCCGCCAAGCCCGCCCTGCCGCTGGTGATCCTCACCGCCCTCGACGGGCTCGACAACCGTGTGGCCGGCCTGAATGCCGGCGCCGACGACTACCTCACCAAGCCATTCGACTTTCCCGAGCTGGAGGCGCGCATCCGTGCCCTGCTGCGGCGCGCCCAGGCCGCGGCCGGCCAGCAGGTGGCCACGGCCGCCGGCAACGACGGCGTGCAGCACGCCGCCCGCCTGAGCTTCGACCGCGACGCCCGCCGCGCCAGCGTCGACGGCGAACCGATCGACCTGTCTCCACGCGAGTGGCTGCTGCTCGACCTGCTGCTCAGCCAGCGCGAAAAGGTGGTCACGAAGGACCAGATCGCGCAGGCCTGGGAGCTCGAACCCAGCGACGCAGGACCGAGCTCGCTCGAGGTCTACATCCACCGCCTTCGCCGCAAGCTTGAAGACTCCGGCCTCAGCATCCGCACCGTGCGAGGCCTGGGCTACCTGCTCGAGCCGGCCGCGGCTTGATGCTGCAGCGTTCCTGGCGAGGGCTGCGACGGCTCATCAGCGGCGTGCCGGGCGTGTCGCCCATGTCGCGCTCCCTGCATCGCCACCTGCTGCTGTGGCTGCTGCTGCCGCAGCTGGTGCTGTGGCTGGCCGCCGCGTGGGTGACCTACGACGTGGCGGCGCGCTACGCCAACCTCGCCATCGACCGCAGCCTCTACCAGAGCTCGCGCGCGCTGGCGCGTCAGGTCAAGCCGATCGGCAACGGCCTGTTCATCGACTTTCCGCGGGCCGCGCAGGACATCATCGAGACCGACGCCGACGACAAGGTCTATTACATGGTGAGCGCCCCGCCGGGGCAATTCATCCTGGGCAACAACCGGCTGCCGGCACCGCCCCCCATCGCGAAGCCGGTGCTCGACGCGCCCTACTTCTACGACGGCATGGTGGGCGACACGCCGGTGCGCGTGGCGGCGCTCTACCTGGCCTATGGCGAAGAAGGCGAACCGCAGCGCATGCTGGTGCAGCTGGCCAAGAGCCGCGCGAGCCGCGAGGGGCTGGCGCGGCGCATCCTCATCGACACCGCCTTGCCGCTGTCGATGCTGGTGGGGCTGATGTCGCTCATCGTGTGGGCCGGCATCCGCGCCGGCCTCGCGCCCCTGGCGCGGCTGCGCGACGCGGTGAAGGACCGCGCCCCCAACGACCTGGCCCCCATCGAGATCGAGTCCGCCCCCGACGAGGTGCGCGCGCTGGCCAAGGCGCTCAACAGCCTGCTGGCCGCCGTGCACGAAAGCGTGAGCAAGCAACGGCGCTTCATCAGCGACGCCGCGCACCAGTTGCGCACGCCGCTGGCGGGCCTGAAGAGCCAGACCGAACTCGCGCTGCAGGACATCGCCGACCCCGCCAAGCTGCACGACGAGGCCGCCATGGCGGCGCTGAAGGCCCGCCTGAAGCGGGTGCACGAAAGCGCCAACCGCAGCGCGCACCTGGTGAGCCAGCTGCTCACGCTGGCGCGCGCCGAGCCGGAGTCCGCGGCGGCCCAGGGGCGTACCCGCTTCGATCTTTCCAAGCTGGCCCGCGAGCTCACCGCGGAACAGGTGCCCCGCGCGCTGCAGGCCGGCATCGACCTGGGCTTCGATGCGCTGGGCGCCCGGGAGGCGCCGGTGGAGGTGGAAGGCAATGCCCTGCTGATCCGCGAAGCGCTCGCCAACCTGATCGACAACGCGATCCGCTATGCCGGCCGAGGCACCGAGGTCACCGTGCGGGTGCGCGCCGAAGGCCTTCATGCCGTCGCTGAAGTGGAGGACAACGGCCCCGGCATTGCCGAAGCCGACCGCGAGCGAGTATTCGAGCGTTTCGTGCGTGCCACCCACGAAGGCAGCGGCTGCGGCCTGGGGCTGGCCATCGTGAAGGAGATCGTCGAACGCCACGCCGGCAGCGTGTCGCTGCAGCCCGTGCAGCCGCAGGGGCTTTGCGTGCGGCTGGCGTTCAGGCGGGCACGCTGACCGACACCGCGCCCGACACCGCGGTGCACACGCGGTTGCGGCCGACAGGGCGACCTGCAGGCCGGCGGCCACCTCGGCCCACGGCTGGGACTCGGT
>CAMLNA010000011.1 GCA_946481025.1 uncultured Rivibacter sp. | reverse complement strand
CGAAGGCCTGAATCGGCGAGGCCGCTCGCATACCAGATTTGCACCGACTGTCGCGCGTTGTCGGCATATTGGTATGGAGTTGGTATTTAAATGCAGCCAGGCCATCCAGGCTTTGCCGAAGGTCCAGTGACGCTACGCTGCGCGGCGCGCGCGCCACTCGGCCAGCGCCGCCAGCCGCACCGGCGCATTCACCGCCCCGTACTGGTCGTAGCCGCCGCGCCGCTCGATGAATTCGAAGAAGAAGCGGTCCTCGAACGGCGTGGTGTACAGGTGCAGGAACTCGCCGCCATTCGCGCTGCGGTCGTAGAAGAGGTTCAGGCCGTGCAGCTGGTCGAGCAGCGCCGTGTCGAGGTCGTACCTGGCGGCGAGGTCGTCGTAGTAGTTGGCGGGCACCGGCAGCAGCGGTGCGCCGCGCGAGCGCAGGGCGCGGGCGGCGGCCACCAGGTCGTCCACCTCGATGGAGATGTGGTGCACGCCGGCGCCCGAGAAGCTGTGCAGGGAACGCGCCACCGCGGTGTTGTCGCGGTCCGAGACGTTGAGCGAGTAGCGCACCGCGCGGTCGGGCGACTCCACCGCGCGGCTGCGGATCACGCCGTAGGGGTCGTGCATCAGCACGCTGGGCGCCGGCTGCAGGCCCAGCACCGCGCGGTAGAACAGCACCCAGCCGTCCACGTGGCCCACCGGCACCACCTGCGAGATGTGGTCGACGTGCGCGGCTTCCCCGAGCGGCGCGTCCGCGCTCGGCTCGCGCAGCAGCGTGAAGTCGGCCTCGAAGCCGTGCCGGCCGCCGTGGTGCAGGTCGAAGAAGTAGACGAGGCTGCCGTCGGGCGCGCGCACGGCCGGGATGCTGAGTTCGTTGGGACCCAGCTTGCCGGCCACGCGGCTGGCGCCCAGCGCCTCGGCACGCGACAGCGCGGCCAGCGCGTCGTCGGTGGACAACGCGATGGCGCAGGCCGAAGGCCCGTGCTGCTCGAAGTAGTTGCGGGCGAAGGAATCGTCTTCGCGGTTGAGCACGACGCGCACCTCGCCCTGGCCGAACAGGTCCACCTCCTTCGACCGGTGGTGGCCGATGCGTTCGAACCCGAGCGTCTCGAGGAAGCCGCGCAGCCGCTCGCCGGTGGTGGCGTCGACGGCGAACTCGACGAAAGACCAGCCGGTGAGGCGAGGCGGCGCAGGCGGATCGAAGAGGGCGACGCGCCGGCTGCCGTTGGCGACGTTGCTGGGCCGGGCGCGCACCTGCTCCTCGAGCCACAGCAGCGAGCGCATCGCGTCGCCCGCGGTGGGCCGGGCCGGCGCGGCGCGGAACTCGTCATTGAAGATCTCCAGCGACAGCGGGCCGGTGTAGCCGGCGTCGAGCACCGCCCGGGTGAAGCCGGCCACGTCGAACTCGCCCTGGCCGGGGAAGCAGCGGTAGTGCCGGCTGTGTGACAGCACGTCGGTGTGGACCCAGGGTGCATCGGCCAGCTGCACGAAGAAGATGCGCTCGCCGGGGATCTGCGCAATGGGGCCCGGGTCGTCGCGCAGCGCCAGCGCGTGGAAGCTGTCGAGGATGAGGCCCAGGTGCGGGTGGTCGGCGCGCTGCACGATGTCCCAGGCCTGGGCGAAGTGCGAGGTGCGGGTGCCCCAGGCCAGCGCCTCGAAGCCGATGCGCAGCCCGCGCCGGGCGGCGCGCTCGGCGAGCTGGCGCAACTGGTCTGCGGTGCGGTCGAGGTCTGCGTCCACGTCGGGCTGCACGTTCGAGCACACCAGCAGCAGCGGAGCGCCGAGTTCGTGCATCACGTCGAACTTGCGCTCGGCGCGGTCGAGGTTGCGGCGCAGCTGCGCCTCGCTCACGCCTTCGAAGTCGCGAAAGGGCTGGAACAGGTCGATCGAAAGGCCCAGGTCGGCGGCGATGGCGCGCACGTCGCGCGGCGTGCCGCTGAACTGCAGCAGGTCGTTCTCGAAGATCTCGACGCCGTCGAAGCGTGCGGCGGCGATGGCTTCGAGCTTCTCGCGCAGCATGCCGCTGAGCGAAACGGTGGCGATGGAGCGGCGCATCTTCTGTACCTCAGCTGTGAAGAGCGGCGGCTTCGCGTTCGCGCAGCAGGCGGCGGAAGTGGATCTCCATGCGGGCCGCATCGGGCTCCAGCCCGGTGAACAGCCGGAAGGCACCGACGGCCTGGAACACCGCCATGCCGCCGCCGTCCACCGTGGCGCAGCCGCGGGCGCGGGCGGCCTTCAGCAGCTCGGTCTCGATGGGGAAGTAGACGATCTCCGCCACCCACAGGCCCGGGTGCAGCAGCTCGGCCGCCAGCGGCAGGCCGGGCAGCTTGTCCATGCCGGTGGGGGTGGCGTGGATCAGGCCGGTGGCGCCCTGCAGCGCCGTGGCGATGTCGGCCTGCGCCTCGACGTGGCTGCCCTCGTACAGGGCGTTGAGGTTGTCCGCGAGCGCCTGGGCCCGCTCCGGCTCGCGGTCGACCACCACGAGCCGACGGGTGCCCAGCCGCACCGCGGCATGGGCGACCGCGGCACCGGCGCCGCCGGCCCCCAGCAGCACCACGCGGGACAGGTCCGCCAACGGCAGGGAGCGACGGAACGCTTCGCCCCAGCCCGACCAGTCGGTGTTGTGGCCGACCAGGCGGCCGTCCCGGCACACCACGGTGTTCACCGCCCCCATGGCCCGTGCGTCGTCCGACAGATCGTCGAGCAGCGGGATCACCGCCTGCTTGCAGGGGTAGGTGATGTTGAGCCCGGCAAAGCCCATGGTGCGCACCGCGCGCACGAGGCCGGGCAGGTCGTCCACCGTGGCGCCGGTGCGGTCGAGGTCGATGAGCTGGTAGTGCAGCCGCAGGCCCTGCTGGCGCGCTTCCTCCTCGTGCATCAGAGGCGTCAGTGAACGCTGGATGCCGGCGCCGATGAGGCCGACGAGGATCTTGCGGTCGGCCAGGGGCGGGCGCATCGGTGCAGCGAGGGTCGAGGGGGCGTTCATGCTCGCGTCGGTTTCATCGGCGCGTCACTTGCCGCCGCGCACCTTGGCGATCTCGGCGTTCACTTCCTTCACCGTGGCTTCGCCGACCTGTGCGCTGAATTTCTCGACCACGGGCTTCACCTTGTCGCGCAGGCGCTGCAGCTCGGCGGGCGAGAACTCGGTGACCTGCATGCCGGCCTTCCTGAGGTCGGCCAGCGCTTCGTCGGCCTGGCCGCGCGAGAGCTGGCGCTGGAACTTCGTGGCTTCGGCCGCGGCCTCGGTGATGACATTGCGCTCGTCGGCACTCATCGAGTCCCACAGCTTCCTGCTGATGAGCAATGCCTGCGGGTTGTAGACATGGCGCGTCACCGCCAGGTGCTTCTGCACTTCATAGAACTTCGAGGTGCGAATCAGCGTGAACGGGTTCTCCTGGCCGTCCACCGCCTTCTGCTCCAGCGCCGGGTAGAGCTCGGGGAAGGGCATGGGCGTGGCGGTGGCGCCCAGCGCGTTGAACATGTCGATGTAGATCGGCGACTGGATCACGCGGATCTTGAGCCCGGCGATGTCCTCGACCTTGTTGATGGGCCGCTTGCTGTTGGTGAGGTTGCGAAAGCCCAGGTCCCAGTAGCCCAGGCCGATGAGGTTCTTGTCGGCCAGCCTTGCCAGCAGGTTCTTGCCGACCGGGCCGTCGGTCACCGCATCGACCTCCTGCGCATTGGCGAACAGGAAGGGCAGGTCGAACACCGCGAACTCCTTGACGTGCGAGGTCAGGATGCCGGCGTTGAGCACCGTCATCTCGATGGTGCCGCCCTGCAGGGCCGAGACGGTCTGCACGTCGCCGCCCAGCGTGCCGCCGGGGAACAGCTTCACGCTGAGCTTGTTGCCGGACTTCTGGGCCACCAGGTCGGCGAACTTCTGCGCGCCTTCGGCCTGCGGATGGCCCTTCTGGTTCTGGAACGCGAACTTGATGCTGCGCTCCTTGATGTCGGCGGCCTGAGCGAGGCCGGCAGCGAGCAGGGAGGTGGCGCCAAGCGCGGCGGCGAGCAGGGTGCGGACGAGTTTCATGTTGTCTCCTCGACAGGGATCGGAAAAGGGGAAACGGCTCAACTGCCGGTGAGCCATTTCAGGGGGACCAGCACGAGCTGCGGGAACAGCACCATCAGGAACATCACGGCGAACTCGGCCAGCATGAAGGGCAGTACGCCGCGGGTGACCTCGTCCATCTTCATGCGGCCCACGCCGGCCACCACGTTGAGCACGGTGCCCACCGGCGGGGTGATGAGGCCGATGGAGTTGTTGATGATGAAGAGCACGCCGAAGTAGATCGGGTCGATGCCGGCGGCCTTGACGACCGGCATGAGCACGGGCGTGAGCACCAGGATCGTGGGCGTCATGTCCATCGCCGTGCCCACCAGCATGACCAGCACCATGATGGCCACCAGCAGCAGCGTGGGGTTGCCCATGAAGGGCTCGAGCAGGCCGATCACCTTGCCGGGCAGCTCGGCCACGGTGATGAGCCAGGCGCTCACCATGGCGGCAGCCACCAGCAGCATGATCACCGAGGTGGTCCGCGCGGCGGTCACGAAGATCGGGTAGAGCTGGCGCAGCGACAGCTCCCGGTAGACGACCGAGGCGACGAACAGGGCGTACACCGCGGCCACCACGGCGGCTTCGGTGGGGGTGAACACCCCGGCTCGCAAGCCCACCAGGATGATCACCGGCAGCATCAGTGCCCAGACCGACTCGCGCAGCGCCTTCACCACTTCGGCGCGCGACTTGCGCGGCGGCACCTCGATCTTCTCGCGCCGGCCCAGCCACCACCAGGTCGCCCACAAAGCCGCGCCGATCAGCAGGCCGGGGAAGATGCCGGCGAGGAACAGCTTGGAGATCGACACGTTGGCGGCCACGCCGAAGATCACGAAACCGATCGACGGCGGGATCACCGGGCCGATGATCCCCGCGGCCGCGATCAGCCCGCCCGAACGGGCCTTGTCGTGGCCGGCCTTGACCATCATGGGCAGCAGCAGCGCGGTGAGCGCGGCCGCGTCGGCGACCGCAGAGCCCGACAGGGCCGACAGCAGGCAGGCGGCCATGATGGCCACGTAGCCCAGCCCGCCCCTGATGTGCCCCACCAGCGCGAGCGCCAGGTTGACGATGCGCTGCGACAGCCCACCCACGTTCATGATCTCGCCGGCCAGCATGAAGAAGGGCACGGCCAGCAGCGGGAAGCTGTCGGCGCCGTTGATGACGTTCTGCGCCAGGATCTGGGCGTCGAACAGGTCGAGGTGCCACATCAGCGCCACGCCGGTGGCCAGCAGCGCGAAGGCGATCGGGATGCCCAGCGCCATCGAGCCGAGCAGCGCGCCGAGGAAGATGCCCACGGTCATGGTCAGGCCCCCTTGCGCGCGGCGGGCAGGTGCGCGTCGTCGCGGGCCAGCGAAGCCTGCAGGGCCTCGAGCTCGGCCTGCTCCTCGGACTCCTTGACCATCACCAGCTCCGCCTCCTGCAGCTGCCCGCTCAAGGCCAGCCACAGCTCGCGCAGCAGCAGCACCGCCGCCGACACCGCGAACACGACGCCGGCGCCGTAGAAGACGGCCATCGAGGCGCCGGTCACCGGCGCCTGCACGTCCCAGTTGATGCGGGCCTGGTCGAGCGCGCCGGAAAACAGCAGCCAGCAGATGTAGAGCATCAGCGCGTGGCCGGCCGCCAGGCAGGCCTTCTTGCCCCACACCGGCAGGTGGGCCACCAGCATGTCGGTGCCGAGATGGCTGTGTTCCTTGAGGGCGACGATGGCCCCCAGGAAGGTCATCCACACGAACAGCCAGCGCGACATTTCCTCGCTGACGGTGATGCCGGAGCTGAAGGCATAGCGCAGCACCACGTTGCCGAACACCAGCACCACCATCAGCGCGAGGCAGAAGGCCGATATCGCGTCGAGCAGGCGGCAATAGCGTTCGATCCAGCGGGCCATCTCGGTCTCCTGTTCCTTGGCGCGGCTCGAGTTCGTCCTTGAGCTCGCGCAAGCCATGCTCAAATAATGTACGAACTAGTTAGTTTTGCGATGCGGGTAAACCCGCGCGAGGCATGAAACCCTGCTATCGGGCTACTTGCGGACGTAGCGAACGACCATGTCGATGATCGCGTCGCGGCGCGCCACGACGGCGGCGGGCGAGTCGAGGTCGCGCTTGAAGATGAGCGAGAAGGTGTGCCGGTTCGACACGTTGAAGAAGCACAGCGCGCTGATGGACATGTGCAGGTCCACCGGGTCGATGTGCGAGCGGAACACGCCCGCCTCGACGCCGCGGCGGTACACGTCCTTCACCGCGTTGATGGCCGGCACGTTGAGCTGCTGGATGGTCCTGGACTGCGCCAGGAACTCGCCCCGGTGGATGTTCTCGGTCATCACCAGGCGAATGAAGTCGGGGTTGGCGAGCTGGTAGTCGCAGGTGAAGCCGACCAGCTTGCGCAGGGCGTCTTCGGGCGGCAGGTCCTCGAGGTGCAGCTCGGCCTCGATGGCACGGATGCGCCGGTACGCCTCTTCGAGCACCGCGATGTACAGCCCCTCCTTGCTGCCGAAGTAGTAATAGATCATGCGCTTGCTGGTGCGCGTGGAGGCCGCGATCTCGTCGATGCGGGCACCGCTCAGGCCCTTGCTCGCGAACTCCTCGGTGGCCACCTCGAGGATGTTCTGCATGGTGCGATCGGGGTCGTTGGTGCGCGGCGGCGTGGCGGCGGCACCGGCCTTGGCGGCAGCGGCGGGTGCCCGGCGGGCGCGGGCGGGAGCGTCGGGCTTCATGGGCACATTTTGTACCAGCTCGTACATTGCCGGGCGGAGCGCTTCAGAACGCGATGCCGGCCCTGCCCGTCATGCCCACCTTCAGCAGACGCTCCACGCCTTCGAGGAGCACCGCATTCATGCCGAAGGTGATGGCCCCGTCGAGTCGCGAGTCGGCGCGGTAGGCCGACAGCGTGTCGCCGGGCTCGAAGCCTTGCTCGCCGGTCTCGGGGTCCACGCCCGGTATGGTGCAGCGGGCACAGGGCTTCACCAGCTTCAGGCGGATCGGCCCTTCGTCGGTGTCGAAGCGGATCTCGTCGAGGAAGTCTTCGCCATGCGCGTCGAGCCCGTCGAGCACGAGGTTGGGCCGGAAGCGCGACATCGCAGCCGGCGGCAGGCCTTTCGCGGCCAGCCGCTCGTTGAGGTCGTCGAGTGCGGCCACCGAGGTCACCAGCACCGGATACCCGTCGGAGAAGGCGTTTTCCGCCTCGATGTCGCCGGTCCATTGCCGGCTCGACAGGCGCTTCTGTTCGGGGTCGAAACGCACCATGCGCAGCTTGCGGCCGGTGAAGTCGCTGAACCATTGCGCGGTGAGATCGCCCATGTCGTAGGCCGCCACCTCGTCCTTCCAGACACGCACCCGGGTCGGAGCTTCCACCGCGTCGAGCGCGATGTGCAGCGCGAGCATGCCGGGCGCGCGCAGCACCATGTCGGCATGGCGCAGCTGGGGCCGCACGAGCGCGAGCCTGGGCAGCTCACGCTGCGTCACGAACACGCCCGATTCGTCGACCAGCATCCACGCGCGGTCGAACTCGAAACCGGTTTCGATGAGCAGCGCCTCGGGCACCGAGATGCCCGCGCACGACTTCACCGGGTGCACGTACAGGGACGCCACCCGGACCTCGACGTCATCGCTCACTTGAACAGCCCCTTCAGTTTTTCCTTGAGTTTGTCTCGCGCGGCGTCCTGCGGCGAGCTGGCGGCGCCGGCCGCCGCGCTGGCGCCGCTGGCCGGAGGCTTCAAGCCCAGCTTCTCGCCGAGCTTTTCCTTCAGCTTCTCCTCCGCGCGGTTCTTGAGCGTCGCCTCGGCCGCCCCCACGGCCACCTGCGACCACTGGATCTGCCAGCCCACCGCGTCGAGCGGCCCGCTCAGGTGCACGGGGATGGTGAGGCCCTTCAGCGCCGCGAGCTCGGCGCCGTCCTGGCCCTTGCTGGTGCCCACCACGGTGGCGCGGGCCACGTAGTCGATGCGGTCGCGCCCGAGGTCGATGCTGCCGGCCCCGCCCGCACGCAGCAGCGGGCTCTTGGCATCGAGGTCGTTGCTGCGCGCCACGCCGTCGGCGATCTGGAAGCTCATGTTCATTTCGGAGAAGTCGGTCTTCTCGGTCTGCTGGGCCTTCTGCAGCTCGTCTTTCTGCAGGCCCAGGGCCGCCTTGGCCTGGCGCAGCGACTTGGCGAGGTTGAGGCCCCGTACCGCGCCGTCGCGCAGCTGCATCGCCGCCGTGCCCGCGAGGCGCGATTTCATCTCGCCCACGGTCTTGCCGGCGGTGTCGAGGTCCACCGCCACCCGGCCGGTGCCTTCGAGCTTCTCGTACTGGGCCACGTCCTTCAGCAGCGCGTTGATGTTCACGCCCTGCGCCGCGCCCTGCACCGTGACGCGGCTGGCGCGTGCGTCGGCCAGCGCCTTCACGTCGAAGCGGCCGCCCCAGGCTTGTGCCGCCAGTTGCTGCACGCGCAGCATGCCGCCGTCGAGCGTGGCCTCGATGCGCGCGTCGGCCAGGCGGTACTGCTTCACCACCAGTTGCCCGGCCTGCACGCTGAAGCGGCCGGTGAGAGAACGCAGCGGCGACAGGTCGACCGGCGTGTCGGCCGGCTGGGCTGCCAGCGGCGGCGGCGCCGACGCGGCGCCGGGTTTCGGGCCGACGGCGTTGGGCAGCAGGCGGTTCAGGTCGAGCGCCTGGAACCGGGCCTCGGCCTGCACGTGGGGCACGTCGCCCGCCAGATTGGCGTTGCCCCTGGTCGTGAAGTCGTTGTCGTTGATGCGGCCGGCCAGCGCCCACAGCGCGTTGCGCGCGCTCGCCTGCGCGCGCCCGGTGATGCCCACCTTCAGCGGCTGCAGTGCCGGGTCCTGCGCGGTGCTTTGCAGGTTCAGGGCTTCGATGGCCAGTTCACCGGCGGCCGGCTTGACGCGCAGCTCGGCGCGGGCCTGGCCCGACAGCTTGCGGGCGCCGCTCGCGCCGTCGAAGTCGAACTGCACGCCCGGCAGCCGCAGCTCGTCGAAGCTGCCGGCGGGCGCCTGCGAGCTGAAGCGGCCCTTCACAGTGGTCGCGCCGCTCATCGAGAACTCGCCCTGCAGTGCGCTGCCCTTGAGGCTTTCGCCCTGCACGCCGAGCTGGGGCCAGTCGAGCTTGAGCGCCACCGGCTCGCCCGTGGCGCGCTGGCCGGAAAGCTGCAGCTTCAGGCTGTCGAGCGTGATCACCTTGCCGGCGGGCTGGTAGTCGAACCGCTGGACCGATGCGCTGCTGTCCTTGAGGCGAAGCCCAGCGGTCTGCACCGCGGCCAGCTTCACGTCGAGCTTCTCGGCCTGCAGCGCACCACTGGCGCCGTCGTAGGCGGCGGCGCCGGTGACCAGCACGTCGAGCCCGCTCGCTGCCGGCACTTCTCCCTTGAGGGCCAGCTTGATGTCGCGCGCCTTCGCCGACCCCGTGGCCAGCTCGGGCGTGAGCTTGAGCGACCCGTCGAGCGCGGCGGCCACGCGCGGCTGCTTCATCGCGAGCCGGGCGGCCAGCTCGACGTTCGATTCGACGCCGTTGGCCAGCCGGCCGGTCTTGAGCCGGGCAATCACCAGTTCGCCGTCGAGGCCGGCCTTCGCGTCGCGCACCGTGGCCTGCAGCTGTTCGAGGTCGATGCCGCCCACGTCGAACGCCAGCGGCTTCGCGGCGCCCGCCCCGGGGTCGGCGGGCGGATCCTTGGCATCGGAGGCCAGCAGGTCATCGATGTTGCTGCGGCCCTGCGCATCGCGCTGGTAGACCAGCCGCACACCCTTGGCCTGCACCCGGTCGATCACGAGCTGCTTGCGCAGCAGCGGCAGCAGGTCGACCGACAACGTGGCTTCCTCGAACGCGGCGAATTCCCGCGGGGCCTGGTGTTCGCTGAGCGACACCTTGGCCAGCTTCACGCCCAGCCGGGGAAAGACCTTCAGCTCGATCGGTGCGCCAATGGCGAGGGTGCGCTGCTTGTTCTCGCGCATCCAGTCGATCAGCAGGCCCTGGTAGCGGTTGGGGTCGAAGGTCGCGACGAGGTAGGCGGCGGTGGCAACCAGCAGGGCAAGCAGCACGCCGAGCCCGATGAGCACACGGCGGATCCAGATCTTCATTGCTTGTGGCAGAAATCGGTGGACGTGACATTGTGCATGCGGCGTCCGCCATGCAGACCCCTGCCTACAATGCCTTGGTGACCAAAAGATTCGACGTCTGCGTGCAGGGTGCGGGTGCGGTGGGCAAGGCCCTCGCGCTGGCCCTGTCGCGCCAGGGCTTCAGCGTGGCGCTGGTGCAGGGTGCCCAGCCGTCCGCGGCCGCTCGCGAAGACGTGCGTGCCTATGCCCTCAATGCGGGCTCGATCGCGCTGCTGGCCGAGCTCAAGGTGTGGGACGCGCTGCCCACCCATGGGGCGGCCACGCCGGTGCTCGACATGCGCATCGAAGGCGACGCGCGGGGGCGCCTGGAGTTCTCGGCCTGGGAGCAGCGCGTGCGCGAGCTGGCCTGGATCGTCGATGCCGCGGCCCTCGAGCAGGAACTGGCGACCGCCTTGCGGTTTGCGCCCCATGTGAGCCTGGTCAGCGAGCCGGTGCCGGCCGAACTGCTGGCCGTCTGCGAGGGCAAGGCCTCGGCCACCCGCGAGGCGCTGGGGGCCGGCTTCGAACAGCGTGCCTACGGCCAGACCGCCGTGGCGGCGCGCCTGGTGTGCGAACGCGAGCACATGGGCGTGGCCTGGCAATGGTTCCGCTCGCCCGACGTGCTGGCGCTGCTGCCCTTCGACCGGCCCGAGGCCGGCCGGTCGTTCGGCCTCGTGTGGTCGGTGCCGGCCGAGCGGGCGCAGCAGCTGCTGGCGCTCGACGAAGCCGACTTCAGCGCCGCCCTGAACGAAGCCGCCGGCCCGGCACCCGGCGCGCTGAAGCTCGCCTCGCAACGCGCCGCCTGGCCGCTTTCGCTCGGCCGCGCCGTGCGCTGGTGCGGCCCCGGGTGGGTGCTGCTCGGCGATGCGGCCCATGTGGTGCACCCGCTGGCCGGGCAGGGCCTGAACCTGGGCCTGGGCGACGTGGCCACCCTGGCCCGCGTGCTGGCCGGACGCCAGCGCGAAGAGCCGTGGCGGCCCCTTGGCGACGAGCGGCTGCTGTCGCGTTATGTGCGCGAACGCGCGTCGCCCACCTGGACCATGGCGCAGCTCACCGACGGTTTGCTGCATTTGTTTGCACAGCCCGGCCTGCCGTTGCGGGAACTCCGCAACAACGGGTTGACTCTGGTTCATCATCTGAAGCCGCTCAAGCGCTGGCTGGCCGGTCAGGCCTTCAAGTGACGGCGCGTTCCTCTCCCCGACTCCAGGACTTCCCATGACCCGTCGACTCGCCGCCGTGGCGCTGGCCACCTTCACGCTCGCTGCCCCGGCGCTGGCCGACGAAGCCGCGATCCGCAAGAACCTCTCGTCGCGCTATCCCGACGTGACCATCGACGAGGTGAACAAGACCCCCATCCCCGGCCTGTACGAGCTGCGCCTGGGCAGCGAGGTGATCTACAGCGATGCCGAGGGCAACTACCTCGTGCAGGGCAACATCATCGACACGAAGTCCCGCAAGAACCTCACCGAGGAACGGGTCAACAAGCTGTCGGCCATCGCCTTCGAAAGCCTGCCGCTGGCCGACGCGATCGTCTGGAAGAACGGCAAGGGCACGCGCAAGCTGGCCGTGTTTGCCGACCCGAACTGCGGCTACTGCAAGAAGTTCGAGCGCGACCTCACGAACGTGAAGGACGTGACCGTCTACACCTTCCTGATCCCCATCCTCGGCGGCGACTCGCCGCAGAAGTCGCAGGCCATCTGGTGTTCGAAGGACCGCACCGCCGCGTGGCGCAGCTGGATGGTCGATGGCACACAGCCGCCCAAGCTGCTGGGCCAGTGCGAGTCGCCGGTGGCGCGCAACATGGCGTTCGCGCAGAAGTACCGCATCAACGGCACGCCGGCGCTGGTGTTCGAGGACGGCACGCGGGTGCCCGGCGCCCTGCCGGCGGCCGACGTCGAGAAGCAGCTCGCTGCTGCTGCCGTCGCCGCCAAGAAGTAGGCAGCGGCCTCAGGTGGGCGGCAGGAGCCGCCACCATTCGCAGCGCATCGGCAGGCCGCGCTCGTCGTTGCCTTCTTCCACCCACCCGAGCAGCAGGCCGGTGGGGTGGTCGGCTTCGCTGCGCACCAGCGCCAGCACCGCCGCGGGGTCGCGACACGCGACGAAGCGCGCATCGCCTTGCCAGCCGAGATGCTGGCTCAGCGCCGCCAGCATCTGGCTGGGCTGGCTCTGCAGGAAGCCGAAGGGCATGGGCAGGCCGCTGCGGCATTGCTCGACGCTGCTGCGGGTGGCGCTGTTGGAGCAGAACAGGCTCGCCACGCGCAGCGCGGCGCCGGACGGCAGCGTGGCTTCGCCGGCCATGTCGAGGCAGCGGCGCGCACCGTAGACCGCCAGCTCCGCCCAGGTGCCGATGCGGCGCGGCCGCTGGCCCAGGCGAGCGGCCAGCGCGTCGCGCCACCGTGGCTCGGGAGGCTCGGCCACGAAATGGGCCACGGTGCGCCAGGGCTGCGTCATGCGGGAGCTCCACCACGGTCTTCGAGCACCAGCGCGGCATGGCCGCCGCCGAAGCCGAGGATGTTCGCGAGCACGTATCGCGCATCGGGCGGTGCCTGTTTCGCCAGCTCGGCGCCGAGGGCGGGATCGGGGGCGTGGACGGATGACGGCCACGCACCGGTTTCGAGGCACGCGGTGAGCAGCGTCAGCTCTGCCGCCCCCGAGGCACCCAGCGTGTGCCCGATCGCCGCCTTGAGCGACACCAGCGGCGGCAGGCTGCTGCCGAAGACGCGGCGAAGCCCGTCGATCTCGCTGGCATCGTTGGCGGGGCTGCCGGCCGCCTGCAGCTTGACGAGGCCGACCTGCGCCGGCGTGAGGCCGCTGTTGCGCAGCGCCTCGCGGCACATGGCCTCCACGGCCGACGGCACTGCGCCGGCGGGGTCGCGCCCGTCCACCACGTTGGCGCCGCCGGCCACCCGCCAGCGGGCGGTTCCACGCGACGACGTGAGGCGCAAGGCCGCAACGGCTTCACCGAGCACCAGGCCGCGGCGCGAGGCGCCCAGCGGGAGTGCAGCATCGGGTGCGAGCAGCTGCATCGAGCCGAAGCCGGCCACGGTGAGCCGGTTGGCGAGTTCGAGGCCGAGCACGAGCGCCTCGTCGGCATCGCCGCCGCGCAGCCACGCACCCGCGCTCAGCACGGCGTTGTGTGCCGACGTGCAGGCCGTCGAGACGGTGAACACCGGCCCTTGCCAGTCGAGCGCGCCGGCCAGGGTTTCGGCGAAGGTGTGGAAGTCGCGTTCGAAGTCGCCGCTGACTTCGCGTTCGCCGAGATCGATCGACGAGGAAGCCAAGAACAGCGGGCCGCGGCGCGGCGTGTCGAGCGCGCCGCTCTCGCGGGCGACGCGGCGCACGATGCGGCAGGTGCGTTCCAGCCAGTCGCCGTGGTCGGGCGGCAGCGCGAAGTAGGGCCAGCCGAATCCGCCCGGCACCTCGAAGCGCGCCGGCGCCACGCCGCCATGCCGCAGCGCCGCCACGGCATGGCCGACGTCGGGACCCAGCGCGCAGGCGAGGGCTCGCCCGGCGAGCCACAGCTCGTTCATGGCGTGCGCTTGTCGAGCAGATGGTCCGCCAGGTGCGAAATGCAGCTCAGGGCGCGCCGCGTTTCCTTGCTGTCGGTCAGGCGCACGCCGTAGCGTTCCTGGATCGCCATCGACACCTGCAGCGCATCGAGCGAGTCGAGGGCCAGCCGCGTGTCGGGGCCGAACAGCACTTCGTTGTCGGCCAGGCCGCCTTCGGGCGCCTGCTTCTCGGTGGCTTCGAGCACCAGCGCCTTGAGTTCGGCGATGAGTTCCGGGCGTGTGGCGGTGAGGCTGTTCATTTCGACGAAGGGGTACGGAAAAGGACCAGCGCCAGCAGCAGCATCGCCCCGGCAAAACCGACCAGGCGCGCCACGTGCGGCAGCGTGGCGGCGGCATCGCCGCCGCGCAACAGCACGGTGAGCAGGGCTTCGAGGCCCCAGTTCATCGGCGACCAGTCCGCCAGGCGCTGCATGAAGGCCGGCATCACGAACTTGGGCACCATGATGCCGCCCACCGCGGCCATCAGCACGTTGAGGATGGGGCCGACCGCGGTGGCTTGCGTGTGGGTGCGCACCAGGCAGGCGAGCACCAGCGCGAGGCTCACCGCGGCAGCGCTCACCGCCGCCAGCGCCAGGCACAGCGCAGCCCAGTCGATGCCGGCCAGCGACAGCGCGTCGCCGCCGATGCGCGGCATCAGCCACACGCCCACGGCGAGCATCAGCGCCGCCTGCAGGGCGTTGACGCCCAGGTAGGGCAGGGCCTTGGAGGCGATGAGCATCGAGCGCGGCACGCCCAGGCTCTGCAGTCGCGCCAGTGCGCCGCTGCTGCGCTCCTGCACGAACAGTCCGGCCAGCGACGCCACCACGAAGAACATGCCGAAGACCAGCCAGGCCGGCACGTTCTGCTGCACGGCGGTGGGGCGCGGGCCGCCAGCGGCGAAGCGGGTGGCGGTGACCATGGCCTGCACCGAAGCTTCGGACGACGACTGTGGCTGCGCTTCGGCACCACCGCCGGCGGCCGCGAGCACGCCGCGCACCTTCATCTCGCCGACGGCCGCGATGAGCTCGGCATGCAGGGCGTTGAGCAGGTTGCTGTCGAGGGCCGGCTCGGTGAGCAGGTGGATGCGCGGCCGGGTGGGCAGGGTGGGCTCGGCCAGGTCTTCCGAGGCACCGGGCTCGATGGAGATCACGTACTTCAGCCGGCCGTCGCGCAGCTGCGCCTGCCAGTCGGCCGGCAGATCCACCGGGGCGCCATGGCCCCGGGCCCAGGCGGCGAGCAGGTCCCTGGCGGGGGTGCCGGCGTCGCGCACGTCGAGCGCATGCCGCAGCGTGCGCAGCGGCGGGTCGTACACGTCCTTCAGCGCGAGCGACATGATGACGATGAACATCACCGGCATCAGGAACAGCGCGGCCATGCCGTGCACGTCGCGGGTGAGCGCAAGCAGTTCTTTCTTGATGAGGGCGCCGAGCATCGGTCAGTCGTCGCGCAAGGAACGGTGGGTGAGCGCCATGAACAGCTGCTCCAGGTTGTGGCGGCCGAACTCGGCCTGGCGGACTCGCGCGCCGGTGGCTTCGATGGCGGCCAGCACGGCGGCCGGCGTGTGCGGCGCGGCCACCTGCAGCACGTAGCGATCGCCCTGCGGCCCCAGCGTGCCGAAGCGCGACAGCAGCGCCTGCAAGGCGGCCTGGTCGATGCCGTCGGCCGCGAGCGAGAGCTGCATGGCGCCTTCGGCCAGCAACGCCTGCAGCGTGCCTTCGCGCAGCACCTTGCCGTGGTCGAGGATCACCACGTCGTCGGCGATGGCCTCGATCTCCTCCATGTAGTGCGAGGTGTAGATCACCGCCGCGCCCTGCGTCGCGAGGCTCCGGATGGCCTCGAGCACGAAGGCGCGCGATTGAGGGTCGACCCCCACCGTGGGCTCGTCGAACAGCATCAGCTCGGGCTCGGGCAGCAGCGCGATGGCCAGGTTGAGCCGCCGCTTCAGGCCGCCCGAGAGGCGGTCGGCGCGCGTGGCGGCAAACCGCTCGAGCTGTGCGAAGGCGAGGCAGGCGTCGATGCGCTGCGCCAGCCGGGCGCCGGAAAGCCGGCCGGCGGCACCGAAGCAGGCGAGGTTCTCGCGCACGTCCAGCATCGGATAGAAGGCGTATTCCTGCGGCGCCACCGCGATGCGCGTGGGGTCGCGCCGGCGCACGGCCTGCAGCGGCTCGCCGTCGACGAGGATCTCGCCGCCGCGCACCGGCAGCAGTCCGGCCAGGTGCGAGATCAGCGTGGTCTTGCCGGCGCCGTTGGGCCCCAGCAGCCCGAGTACGCGGCCGCGCTGCGCCTGCAGCGACACGCCGTCGAGCGCCGGTTTGCCGGCGCTGGGGTAGCGGAACGCGAGGTCACGGATCTGGAGCATCGCCGGCCTAACGTACCAGGGCCTGCAGGTCGCGGAAGAAGGCCTCTTCCTGGGCCGCCTGTTCGCGCAGCCGCGCTGCCAGCCTGGGCGGGTCGAGCGGCTCGCGGCCCTTGACCATGCGAGCCGCCGCCAGCGCGAAGCCACGCCAGCCGTCGCCGATGGTGGTGAGCCGCTCGGAGAAGGCCTGCAGCTGCGGCAGCTGCGCCAGCTCGGCAGCCTCCTGCAGGAAGGCCGCGTAGATGAAGCGGAAGCCGGCGCCGCCGGTGCCGATTTCTTCCTGCATGCGCACCACGTGGCCGACGAAGGCGGCGCTGTGGGCATCGGCCGGCGGCAGCTTTTCGATCCTGCGTGCCAGGAGCCGCATGCCGCGCACGCCGGCTATGGGCACCGGCGCGAGCATCATGCGGGCGTTCTTGCGGATGGCGGCCTTGACCGCCTGCGCATCGACCACCTTGTGGCCGATGGCCTGGGGGTAGTACAGCAGGCCCTTGGGCGCGAGCAGGCCCTTGGCGAAGCGGGCACGGTCCAGGTCGGCAGCGGCGCAGCGCACCGGCTCCTCGAACACCGGGTCGCTCACCAGGTAGTCGTCGCCCGCCTTGCCGTAGACCAGCAGGTTGTGCGCGTTGAAGTGGAAGCGCATGTCCTCCGGGAAGTAGGGCAGCCAGTACACCGAGGTCTGCAGGCCCACCACCTGGCCTTGCGCCAGCAAGGCGTCGAGCCGCGCGCGCCCGGCCGCCGGGGTGCGGAAGGTCTCGAAGCGAAACCGTGCGGCCAAGGGGGCCAGCAGTCCCTTGATGATGGACTTGGGCGGCATGCGGTAGGCCACCATCGGCATGCCCTGCATCTTGAGCAGCGGGATGTAGGCGAACGACAGCGCCGCCGACAGGCCGAAGGCCAGGCTTTCGGTCATGGGCACGCCGTGGTGGCGCAGCAGGTTGGCGATGACGCCGCTTTCGCAGTGCGCGGCGTGGCGGTGGTCGAAGGGGGTGGCCTGTTGCGTCATGAGGGTCATGGCAGCCGCTTCAGCACGTCGGCCGGCAGGCCCAGGGCGTCGGCGTGGCGCTGCAGTTTGGCGGCCGAGAGGCCGGCGAAGACTTCGGGCCGCAGATGGCGGCGCACCTGCCAGCGCCAGAAGCCGGTGCTCTGCGCGAGCAGGCCGACGTCCATGCGGCGGGCGTACATCCAGTACTCGAGCGGCGAAGCGAGGCCGGCCTCGACGCGCGAGCGTGCCGCTTCGGCCTGCGCCTGCAGCGCCTCGACCGCGTGGCTCGTGACGATCTCCTCGGCTTCCCAGCCACGCGAGGGCGCGATCACCATGCGGCCCTGCGCATCACGCGCGTACACCGCCTTGCGGTGGCCGCCCAGCGTGGCATTGCCTTCCTGCGGAACGGAGTCGAGGTCCATCAGACGGCTTCCATGTAGACGAAGCCGCTGGAGAAGCGCCCGCTCTCGGGCACGAACATCAGCAGCTTGTGGCCGCGCTCGATGCGGCCTGAGCGGAACAACTCGTCGAGCATGATGTAGGGCGACGCCGAGCCGGTGTTGCCCTTGCTGGCGAGGTTGGTGAACCAGCGCTCGCGCGGGATCGGCAGGCCGGCATGCGCCAGCCCCTCGACGGCGGCCTGGGTGAAGTACTGCGACGACAGGTGCGGCAGGAACCAGTCGACGTCTTGGACCTTCAGCGGGCGCTTTTGCATGAGCAGCTCGAGCGAGTCGCGCATCGCGCGGGCGATGTTGTCGTTGAGCAGGCGAACGTCCTGCTTCACCGCCATGACCGACAGGTCGTGCCGGTCGCGCGCCTCGAAGCTGAGCCAGCCCGTCAACGATTCGTCGGCGTTCTTCTCGGCGCCGGCGTACATGCACACCGGCAGGCGGTGCGCCGCCGACGACAGCTCGATCCAGTCGATGCGCAGCGACAGCGGGCCGCGCGGTTCGCGCTCCAGCAGTACCGCGCCGGCGCCGTCGGACAGCATCCAGCGCAGGAAGTCCTTCTCGAACGCGATCTCGGGCCGTGTTTCGAGTTCCTTCACCTTGTGCTCGACCTCGGCGTCGAAGTTGCGCGCCATCAGGATGGGCGACGCCAGTTCGGAACCGGTGGCCACGGCGCGGCGGGCGTCGCCGGCACGCACCGACAGCCATGCATGCTTGAGCGCCGCGGTGCCGGCCAGGCAGATGCCGGCGCACGACACCACTTCGAGCGCGGGCCAGCCGAGCTCGCCATGCACCATGACCGCATGGTTGGGCATGAGCTGGTCGGGCAGCGAGGTGCCGGTCGCCAGGCAATCGATGTGGCCGATGTCGGCGCCGAGCGCGCGGATGGCGGCCGCGGTGAGCTGCGCGTTGCTCATGGCCGGCAGGCCGGTGGCGCGGTCGATGGCGTAGTGGCGCGACTGGATGCCGTTGCTGCGCAACACCAGCCGGCGCGCGCGAGAGGCCTTGCCTCCCACCTGGCCCAGAACTTCCTCGATCTCTTCGTTGCCGACCGGCGCGAAGGGCAGGAAAGCGCCCGTGCGGGTCAGAAATACTTCATTCATACGATGCAAGACGGTCGGTACCCGACCCGGACGGAAGTTCGAACTGCTGCTTGATTTTATGGAGCCACCCGCGCAGGAAAGGCCGCAGCAGCGCCTGCAGTGCCAGGCTCGCGGGGACGATCGTGACAATGGCCACGACCAGGAAGGCCGAATAGAAGGCCAGCAGCGGCACGCGTTGCAGGCTGCCCGGGCCGCCCGCGGCGCGCAGCAGCGCACCCCAGAGGTAGAAGCCGCGCGTGCCGGCCTTTTCGCTGATGTAGAGATGGGGCTCCACCTGCACGGCCCCGAGCCCGCTCAGCAGCGGGGCCGGCTGCTGCTCGCGGCCCTGGTGCAAGGCGTCGCGCAGTGCCAGGCCGAAGCGGCGCGTGCCGCGGATCTGCGCCGGGCTCACGCCCGCGTCGGGCATGCCCCAGAAGCCGGCCTTCCTGCCGGTGAGCAGCCAGCGCGGCGTGGTGATGAAGGTGGCGAGCGTGGGGCCCGGGTCGGTGAGGACCACGTTGTCGATGAGGCGCGCACCGGCGTCGGCGAGCAGGGCCTTGAGCTTTTCCTGCGCGAGCATCCACATGTTGCGGCAGGCGATCACGGTGACCACCGGCTTGCCGGCGAGCAGCTTGCGGCCGACCGGGTGCTTCAGGAAGGCCGTGATCGGCAGCGAAGGCGCCAGGAACCACACCTGGTAGGGAAGGATCACGAGGTCGAAGTGCTCGTCACCCGACAGCGACAGCGGCGCCAGTGCCGGCGGCACCATGTGTGCCGACTCCGGGAAGGCATCGAAGAAGCGGAAGTACGGCCACGGGAACGGGTAGCCGGGCAGCGGCGTCAGCGTCTCGACGTGCACGCTGACGTGGGCGTCGGCGGCAAGCGGCGCGACGATCTGCTCGATCACGGCGCTGAGCTGGCCGGTCTGCGAGTAGTGGATGACCAGCACGCGCTTTGTTGCGGGTGCACCGGCATTGGACGAAACGGCTGGATTCACGAGCTCTGAGTGATGGCGGCAAGGCATGGGACGACGGCACGAAGCCGGCCCTGGTGCAGTGCCGTTCCCTCCGCTTCAGGCTCCCTCCGCCCGAAAACGCCGCCGGCCCGCATTGTCGGCGGGCCGGCGGGCTTTCCAGGCGGGGAAAAGCCGGATTCAGCGTCCTTTTCTAGGGGTAGGACTCAGCCGCTCAGCTGTGCTTGAAGGCCGGCTTGCGCTTGTTGAGGAAGGCGTCCATGCCTTCCTTCTGGTCGGCACTGGCGAACAGGGCGTGGAACATGCGGCGCTCGAACAGCAGGCCCTCGTTGAGCGGCAGCTCGTAGGCGCGGTTCACGCATTCCTTGGCGGCCATGACCGACGGCAGCGAGAACTCGCAGATGGCGGCTGCTGCCGCGGCGGTCTCGTCGAGCAGCTTGTCGGCCGCCACCACGCGCGACACCAGGCCGGCGCGTTCGGCCTCGGCCGCGTCCATCATGCGGGCGGTGAGCGCGAGGTCCATGGCCTTGGCCTTGCCCACCGCGCGCGGCAGGCGCTGCGTGCCGCCGGCACCGGGGATGATGCCCAGCTTGATCTCGGGCTGGCCGAACCTGGCGCTGTCGGCCGCGATGATGAAGTCGCACATCATCGCGAGCTCGCAGCCGCCGCCCAGCGCATAGCCGGCCACCGCGGCGATCACCGGCTTGCGCACGCGCTTGATGGTTTCCCAGTTGCGCGTGATGAAGTCGCCCTTGTAGACGTCCATGAAGGTCTTGGGCGCCATGACGCCGATGTCGGCGCCGGCCGCGAAGGCCTTTTCGCTGCCGGTGATGACGATGCAGCCGACGCCGTCGTCGGCGTCGAAGGCCAGCAGCGCCGCACCGAGCTCGTCCATCAGTGCGTCGTTGAGCGCATTGAGCTGCTTGGGTCGGTTGAGCGTGATCCAGCCGCAGGCCAGCGCTTCGGGAGCAGCCGAGACGCGGCGCGTCTCGGCGGTCAGAAGTTCGTAACTCATGGAAGTCTCCTCATCGGGTCGGGCCGACTATACGGAAGCCGTGGCGGGGAATATGTCGCACCCGGGCCGCAGGGGGCAGGCCATCCCCGTGGGCAAGACTGTCAGGAACAGGTAAGCTCTGCGGCCCCGCAGGTTCGTGTTTCGCATGCATGGGCACCATCTATCGCAAGACTGAAAAAGGCCAGGCCGAGATCGCCACCCGGCAGTTCAAGCTGGTGCCGCGCCTGCGTTCGGCGTTGATCCTGATCGACGGAAAGCGCAACGACGAAGAACTGCGCAAGCTCATCGCCGCGCAGGCCGAGGAGACGCTGCAGGCGTTGCAGGACGAAGGCTTCATCGAGGTGGCGGTGGTCACGCCAGACAAGCCGGTCGCGAAGTCGCCGGCTGCGGCAGCAGCGGCGCCTGCCGCCTCCGGGCCGGAGGCTCGCACGCCGGAGGAATCGCGCCGCCGCGCCGTGCGCTGGATCACCGACCGCATGGGCCCGCTGGGCGACATGGTGAACATGCGCATCGAGGCTGCCAAGTCGCCCGATGAACTGCAGGCCGCCCTGCTGTCGGCCCGCAACGTGATCCGCGACCAGCTCGGCGCGGCACGCGCGCTGGAATTCCAGGACGAGATCATCACGCCGGCCAACATGTCCGGCAACTCGGGCTTCGGCACGACAGGCGGCTGAGGCCCGTCGGGGTCACCTCGAAGCCTGCCGCGGCAGTTCGTCGATCAGCAGGTCGAGCCAGGTGGCCTCGTCCTGCACGATGCGGATGCGCACCGGCAGGTATTGCAGGCGCGGCGCGATCCAGACCTCCACGCTGCGATCGCCGCTGCGCAGCACCTCGCGCCGCGGCTTCACGTGAAAGGCCTGCAGCTCCCCGAATCGGGTGAACAGCGTTTCCTCGCCGACGACGTCGTAGACGAAGTTCGCGATGTAGCGCGGCAGGGCCAGCGGTAGCACGACGCTTTCGCCGGCGCGCAGCTTCTGCGGCATGACCGAAAACACGTAGGTGAGCTGCACGAATTGGCTCGCCGTGTCCTGCAGGCCCGGCGGGCGCGGCCCGCGGCTGCCGTTGGCGAACTGCACTTCGGTGTCGTCGAAGCGCATGCCGGCACGCCGCGGCGAACCGAAGGCGACCTTGGTCTCCTGGTCGTAGCGCTGCGGCGACAGCCCGGCGGGCGTGACCCGGCCGTCGCTGCTCATGCGCCAGGAAGCCAGCGGCGCGAAACGCGGGCCGACGAAAAGCTCGACGTGCACCTGGTAGCGCTCGCCCGAATGCAACCACTCGACCTGCGCGGTGCCCTGCACCTCGCCCTGCCACTGGCCCTTGAACACGTAGTCGATGCGCGTCGACGCCGGCCAGGCGAAGCCTTCGCCGGGCTGCGAGGCCGCGGCCGACGCAACGGCCGGGGCTGCTGGCGCCACGTGGGTCGGCGACGAGGGCGCGGAGCCGGGTGGTTGCGGCACGGAAGCCGCCTGCGCCACGGCCCGCGGCAAGGCCGGCACCGATGCCGGCGGCTCGGGAGCGGATGCCGCGGGCGGGGGGGGCGTTTCGGCCTTGACCACCGTGGGCGCGGCGGCGCGAGCCGGCGTTCGCCGGCGCGGCGGCGGTGATGGTTTCGCCGCCGGCGGGGCGGGGGGCGCGTCGGCCACCGTGAGGGTGCGGACGTAGCTCGCCTGCAGGCGCGGCGGCAGGCGAGCGGCGTCGTGCAGCTGGGCCATCCGGCTGGCGAAGCGCTCGCCGAGCAGCAGGTGAGCCAACGCAACCGCGAGTGCCAGCACCACGAAGGCAGCGCGGCGCCGCAGCGGTTTCATGGTCGCGACAGCGTGGATCGGGGCGGGGCGGCGCCGGGCGTCAGCGTGGCGCCAGCCACGCTGCGCGGCGCTTGTTCACGGGGTGGCCTGCCTGCGTGTTGGGCGCGAGGGTCACGGTGCCTTGTGCCGCGCTGGTGGTGGGCAGCGTGAGATGCAGGAGGCGGCCGTCGCGCGCGGCAAGGAGCGGCAGCGGCTGGTCGAAGGCGCGCAGCAGCACCAGGTCGTCCAGCTTGCGCAGGCGCCAGTCGCCCAGGGCGATGAGTTCGTCGCCTGGGGCCAGGCCGGCTGCCTCGGCCGCGCTGCCGCGCAGCACCGACTGCACCTTGAGGCTGCCGTTCGCTTCGTTCATGCGCGCACCCAGGCGCTGCACGGCGGATGGGGCATCCTGCTTCCATGCCACTCCGTGGGTTTCGAGCAGGGCGGCCAGCGGCAGCTCGCCGGTGCCGTGCACCCAGGCGCCGAGTTCACGGCGGTAGCTGCGTTTGCCCACCTGCTGCAGGGCCCCCAGGATGTCGGCTTCGTCGATCGGGCCGCCCTGGCTCTGCTGCCACAGCGCCTGCAGCACCGCATCGAGCGTGCCCTTGCCTTCTCCGCGCAGGGTGAGGTCCAGCGCCAGCGCCACCAGCGAGCCCTTGGTGTAGTAGCTCACCGTGGCGTTGCTGCTGTTCTCGTCCGGGCGGTAGTACTTGACCCAGGCGTCGAAGCTGGACTGCGCGACGCTTTGCACCTGCCGGCCCGGCGTGCCCAGCACCTGGTTCACCGTCTTGGCCACCAGCTTGAGGTAGCGCGCCTCGTCGATGAGGCCGGCGCGCACGAGGAAGATGTCGTCGTAGTAGGACGTGAAGCCCTCGAAGAACCACAGCAGCTGCGTGTAGTTCTCGCGCGTGTAGTCGTAGGGGGCGAACTCCCGCGGCTTCAGGCGCTTGACGTTCCAGGTGTGGAAGTACTCGTGGCTGATGAGCCCGAGCAGGGTCACGTAGCCGTCGGGCAGGCCCTGCATGCCCACGCGCGGAAGGTCGCGGCGGTTGGCGATGAGGGCGGTGCTGGCGCGGTGCTCGAGGCCGCCGTAGCCGTCGTCCACGGCGTTGAGCAGGAACACGTAGCGCTTGAACGGAGGCTTGGCGCCGTCCGGGTGCCAGAAGGCGATCTGGGCCTCGCAGATCTTGCGGGCGTCGGCGAGCAGGCGCTTGCCGTCGAAGCCGGGCATGGCGCCGGCCACCACGAACTCGTGCGTGATGCCGGCGGCCTTGAATTCGCCGCGCCAGAAGCGGCCGAGCTCCACCGGGTGATCGACCAGCTCGTCGTAGTCGGCCGCCTCATGCAGCCCGCGACCGCCGGACTGGGCTGCCGGCAGGGCGGTGGCGATTTCCCAGCCGCGCGGCAGGCCGCCGATCTGCACCTGGTGCGGCGTGGCTTCGCGGCCGTGCACCCGCAGGAACACGCTGGTGCCGTTGAAGAAGCCGCGTTGCGCATCGAGCCAGGCGGTGCGCACCGAGGTGTCGAAGGCGTAGACGAGATAGCTCACCGTCAACGCGCCGCGGCCGTCGCAGTGGGCCACCCAGGTCGCCTTGTCACGCTGCACCAGCCGTACCGGCCGGCTGCCCTGTTTCGCCTCGAAGTGCGAAAGGTGCCGGGCGAACTCGCGCACCAGGTAGCTGCCGGGGATCCACACCGGCAGGCTCAGCACCTGCTCGGCCTCGGGCTCGGCCAGCTTGAGCGTGACGCGGTAGAGGTGTGCGTTGGCGTCGAAGACTTCGATGCGGTATCGGATCATGGTGAAAGGTGTGGTTCAGCTGCCCGCGGCGGCGAGGAAACAGCACAGCGAGGCCACGGCGGTGAGCCGGAAGCGAAGCGTGAGCCAGGCCGCAACCCCGGAGGATGCGTAGCCCTTGCGGTCTGCCAGGTAGCAGCCGACGAGAGCCGCTCCCTGCAGCACGAGGCCCGCATAGGCGGGCATCACCACGGCCACCCAGGCCACGAAGACGAACAGCGCGCTCAGGGCGAACGGCACCGGCGACGGCACGGCCTGCCGCATCGCCAGCCCCCAATGGGCGCCCGCGAGGAACGAGACAGCCAGTGCGGCGTACTTGGCCAGGGCGTCCACCACGTAGGGGTGGGCATCCGGGCGGACCAGCCACACCAGCAATGCGCCCAGCACGAAGGGCAGCAGGCCGGCACAGGCCAGCCCCGTGGCGACCGGAGCGGGCGGCGTCGTGGAGCCGTGGGCGGGGTGCGGGTGCGCAGGCGGGCGGGCCAGGGCGGTCACGGTGGGGCGGTGGGGTCGTGTGAGAAGACGGCGATTGTCGCTGCTGCCCGCGAACGAGGGGGAGCGGCCTCGAGGTCGTGCATCCATCGCCCGCAGGTGGGCGTAGAGCGGCGTACGGGGGATCGCAGGGCCGTCGACTCGGGCACCGCCCTCGGGGAGGGGTCGAGAGGATCGTTGCAAATCCAGGAACGGTTGGTTCGCGATTTCGCGATTTATCTTCGAATCCATGAATTCTACAGTTGCACCCATGGACGACGCCGGATGCGCATCCACCGACGCCAGCCCACCCAACCTACCCAACCCGGATGTGCGAAAGGAAATGTCATGAACAAGCTGTCTGCCACCGTTGCCACCCTTCTTGTCGCCGTTGCCGCCACGAGCGCTCAAGCTGCCGACCCCAAGCCCGAGGACTATGGTGTCTTCCTGGCGCCGCAAGCCCAGCAGCAGAGCACGCAGACCCGTGAAGCCGTGCGTGCCCAGGTCCAGCAGCGCGCCCGTACCGAGAGCTGGCATGCCGAGCGCAACCCCGCCAACAGCGGCGTGTTCCTGCCCACCACGCAACAGCCGCAAGTGAGCGAGCCGGTGCGTGCCCAGGCTCCGAAGGCCCGCGCCGACGTGCGTGCCGAGTACAACCCGGCCGACTACGGCGTGTTCCTGGCGCCGGCTGCCAAGGAAGCCCAGCCGCAGTACGCACAAGCCAAGTAATCGTGACTCGCGACTGGTGACCCGTGACGGGTTGCCAGCAAAGACAAGGCCCCGGCACCGCAAGGTGCCGGGGCCTTTTGCATTGATGACCGGTCACTCATCACCGGTCGCTGGTGTCGCTACCCTTCGCGCCGGAGCGCGGGGAACAGGATCACGTCGCGGATGTTGGGCGAATCGGTCAGCAGCATCATCAGCCGGTCGATGCCGATGCCGCAGCCGCCGGTGGGCGGCAGGCCGTACTCGAGAGCGCGGATGAAGTCGGCGTCGTAGTACATCGCCTCCTCGTCGCCGGCATCCTTGTTGGCGGCCTGGGCGGCGAAGCGCGCGGCCTGGTCTTCCGGATCGTTGAGCTCGGAGAATCCGTTGCCGAATTCGCGCCCGGTGATGAACAGCTCGAACCGTTCGGTGACGGTCGGGTCGGTGTCCGAGGCGCGGGCCAGCGGCGACACCTCGACGGGGTAGTCGATGATGAAGGTCGGCTGCCAGAGCTTTTCTTCCACGGCCGCCTCGAACAGGCCGAACTGCAGCTCGGCCAGCGACCAGTGCGCCGGCGGCTCCTCGCCCAGGGCCTTCAGCTTGTCGTGCAGCACCCGGGCGTCGCGCGACTCGGCCTGCGACAGGCCGGCGTACTTGACCAGCGAGTCGCGCACCGACAGGCGCGCGAACGGCGCTTCGAGGTCCACGTCCTGCCCCTGGTACTTCACATGGGCCGAGCCGGTGGCCTTGCGCGCCGCGTGGCGCAGCAGGGCCTCGGTGTAGTCCATCAGGTCGTGGTGGTTCCAGTAGGCCGCATAGAACTCCATCATCGTGAACTCGGGGTTGTGCCGTACCGAGATGCCTTCGTTGCGGAAGTTGCGGTTGATCTCGAACACGCGCTCGAAGCCGCCCACCACCAGCCGCTTCAGGTACAGCTCCGGTGCGATGCGCAGGAACATCTCCTGGTCGAGCGCGTTGTGGTGCGTCACGAAGGGCTTCGCGTTGGCACCGCCCGGGATGGGGTGCAGCATCGGCGTTTCCACCTCCAGGAATCCGTGCTCGACCATGAACTGTCGGATCGACGCGACCGCCTTGCTGCGGGCCGCGAATCGCGCGCGCGCCTGCTCGTCCATGATGAGGTCGACATAGCGCTGGCGGTACTTGAGTTCCTGGTCGGCCATGCCGTGGAACTTGTCGGGCAGCGGCCGCAGGTTCTTGGTCAGCAGGCGGATGCTCGACACCTTGATGGTCAGCTCGCCGGTCTTGGTCTTGAAGAGCGTGCCTTCGCAGCCGAGGATGTCGCCCAGGTCCCAGTGCTTGAACGCGTTGAGCGTGTCCATGCCCACGCCGTCGGCCGTCACGTAGACCTGCAGCCGGCCCGAGCCGTCCTGCAGGGTGGCGAAGCAGGCCTTGCCCATCACGCGCTTGAGCATCATGCGGCCTGCGATGCAGGCGACCAGCGGGTGGGCCTCCAGCTCCTCGTTGGTCTTGCCTTCGTGCTGGCGGTGCAGGTCGGCCGCATGGTCGCGCGGCTTGAAGTCGTTGGGGAAGGCCACGCCCCGGGCGCGAATGGCGGCGAGCTTCTCGCGGCGCTCGGCGATCAGCTGGTTGTCGTCGGCGGCTGCGGGGGCGGTGGGCTGTTGGGGCGTGGAGGTCATCTTCAACTCGTTGAATTTGCTGGCAATTTTAGGGCCGCGCCCGCGGTGCCCCGGTAAACTTGCCGCTTTGCCCGTCTTCCCTCGAGTGGGCGCACGGTTTTCCATGAGTGCACCGCATCCCGTCATCGACAGAAAGATCCGCTTCGCCCTGGTGGGCTGCGGCCGCATTTCAAGGAATCACATCGCAGCGCTGGAGCGCCACCGCGAGCGCGCCGAGCTGGTGGCGGTGTGCGACAACAAGCCTGAAGTGCTGGCAGCGACCGCCGCTGCGACCGGCGCCGCCGCGCATGCCTCGATCGATGCGCTGCTGGCGGCAAGCGATGCCGACGTCGTCATCCTGGCCACGCCCAGCGGACTGCACCCGCGCCAGGCCATCAAGGTGGCCCAGGCGGGCCGGCACGTGCTGACCGAAAAGCCCATGGCGACCAAATGGGACGAAGGCATGGCCATGGTGCGCGCCTGCCGTGATGCCGGCGTGAAGCTGTTCGTCGTGAAGCAGAACCGCCTCAATGCCACGATGCAGCGGCTCAAGCAGGCCATCGACCAGGGACGCTTCGGTCGCATCGTGATGGCCAACGTCAACGTGTTCTGGACGCGCCCGCAGAGCTACTACGACGAGGCACCGTGGCGCGGCCGCTGGGACATGGACGGCGGCGCCTTCATGAACCAGGCCAGCCACTATGTGGACATGGTCGACTGGCTCATCGGACCGGTGGACAACGTACATGCCTACACCGCCACCTTGGCGCGCGACATCGAGGCCGAAGACACCGGCGTGATGTCGCTGCGGCTGCGCTCCGGCGCGCTCGCCTCCATCAACGTCACCATGCTCACCCACGGCAAGAACTTCGAAGGCAGCATCACGCTGCTGGGCGAGCGCGGCACGGTGCGCATCGGCGGCGTCGCGGTCAACGAGATCCAGCACTGGGAATTCGACGAGCCGCGCCCGGAGGATGCGGACGTTCGCGACGCCAGCTATGCGACGCCTTCGGTCTACGGCTTCGGGCACCCGCTGTACTACGACAACGTGATCCGCACGCTGCGCGGCGAGGCGAGCGCCGAGGTCGACGGGTACGAGGGCTTGCGCTCGCTCGAAGTCATCATTGCTGCCTACCGCTCGGCGCGCGACGGCGTTCGCGTCGGCCTGCCGCTGGTGTTCTGACCATGCCTTACTGGAAGCATGACAGCGCCATCGTCGACGAGGGGGCGCAACTCGGCGAAGGCACCAAGGTCTGGCACTTCTGCCATGTGAGCGCGGGCGCGCGCATCGGCGAGCGCAGTGCGCTGGGCCAGAACGTGTTCATCGGCAACGACGTGAACATCGGCCGCAACGTGCGCATCCAGAACAACGTGTCGGTCTACGACGCGGTGACCTTGGAAGACGATGTGTTCTGCGGCCCCAGCATGGTGTTCACCAACGTCTACAACCCGCGTGCCGCCGTGCCGCGCAAGAGCGAGTACCGCCGCACGCTGGTGAGGCAGGGCGCCACGCTCGGCGCCAACTGCACGATCGTGTGCGGCGTCACCATTGGCCGCTATGCCTTCGTGGGCGCCGGCGCCGTGGTGCAGAAAGATGTGCCGGACTTCGCGCTGGTGGTCGGCGTGCCGGCCAGGCGCATCGGCTGGATGAGCCGCCACGGCGAGCGCCTGGCCCTGCCCGTTCGGGGCGAGGGCGAAGCTGTCTGCCCGTCCACCGGCGAACGCTACCGCCTGCACGGTGACACGGTGCAGCCTCTCGATTGAGCCCCATGCAATTCATCGACCTCAAGGCGCAATACGCGGCCCTCAAGACTTCCATCGACGCGCGCATCCAGCGCGTTCTCGACCATGGCCAGTACGTCATGGGACCGGAGGTCCGCGAACTCGAGGAGGCGCTCGCGGCCTACACCGGCGCCCGGCACTGCGTCACGGTGGCCAGCGGCACCGAAGCCTTGTTGATCTCGCTGATGGCGCTCGACCTGAAGCCCGGCGACGAGGTCATCACCACCCCGTTCACCTTTGCCGCCACCGCGGAGATGATCGTGCTGCTGGGCGGCTGGCCGGTGTTCGTGGACATAGAACCGGACACCTGCAATATCGATGCACGCCTCATCGAGGCCGCCATCACACCGCGCACGCGCGCCATCATGCCGGTGAGCCTGTATGGCCAGGTGGCCGACATGGACGCCATCAACGCCATCGCCTCCCGCCATGGCCTGTCGGTGATCGAAGACGCTGCGCAGAGCTTCGGCGCCAGCTACCAGGGGCGCCGCAGCTGCAACCTTTCCACCTTCGGCTGCACCAGCTTCTTCCCGAGCAAGCCGTTGGGCTGTTATGGCGATGGCGGCGCCATCTTCACCAATGACGACGTGCTGGCGCTGGCCTGCCGTGAGCTGCGGGTGCACGGCCAGAGCGCGCGTTACACGCATACGCGTGTCGGCGTGGGCGGTCGCATGGACACACTGCAATGCGCCGTCGTGCTGGCCAAGCTGGAGCGTTTCGAATGGGAGCTGCAGCAGCGGCTGGCCATCGGTGCCCGCTACCACGACCTGCTGGCCGCAGTGCCGGGTGTGCAGCGACTGGCGGTGCGGCCCGACCGCGACTGCGTCTGGGGCCAGTACACGGTGCTGGTGCCCGACCGCGCCCGGGTGCAGGCAGCCCTGCAGGAGGCGGGCATTCCCACCGCCGTGCATTACCCGCGGCCGCTGCACCGCCAGCCGGCCTACGAGGCGTTCGCGCCGGCGCGCAGCCTCCCGCACAGCGAGTCGGCGGCCGAGCGCGTGCTGAGCCTGCCGATGAGCGCGGACCTGTCCACGTCCGACCAGGACCGGGTGCTCGTGGCATTGCGCCGGGCGCTGGCGCCCTGACCCTGCGGCATGGCGGCACCAGCCCTGATGCACTCGCCCGCAGCCGACACAGGTTCGTCACCCGCGCTGCTGCGAGCCGTCCTCACGCTGCTGGCGGGCGGCGCACTGGCGCAGCTGCTGCCGCTGCTGCTCGGGCCGCTGCTGACGCGGCTCTACACGCCGCAGGAATTCGGCCTGTACCACCTGTTCATGGCGGTGGCCACCAATGCGGCCGTGGTGGCGTGCGCGCGCTACGAGTTCGCCCTCCCGCTGGCGCGCGACGAAGACGAGGGACGGGCGCTGCTCGCGCTTTCGGTGTGGCTGCTGCTTTTGACGACCTTGCTGTGTTCGATCGGGGCCGCCGCCTGGTCGGCCGTGACAGGCGAGGCGTGGCCGATGTGGTTGCCGCTGGCTGTGCTGGCATTGGGCAGCGTGTCGCTGGCCACGCTCCTGGCCACGCGCGAGCAGCGCTTCAAGGCGCTGGCCGCCGCACGCGTGGTGCAGCATGGCGGCGGTGCATTGGCACAGGCGGCGGCCGGTGCAGCACAGGCAGGGCTCATGGGCCTGGTCGTGGCACCCCTGGTCGCGGCCGGCGCGGCGGTGCTGCTGCTGGTGGCGCAGGCGCGCCTGCGGCTGGCGGCCTGGTGGCGGGTGCCGCGCGCGCAATTGATCGAGGCGGCCCGGCGGCACCGCAGCTTCCCGCTGCTCAACACGCCGCATGCCTTCAACGGCGCACTGCTCGACACGTTGTCGCTGTCGCTCATCGCGGCCATGGCCGGGGCGCCCGCGGCAGGCTTCTGGGGCCTCACGCTGCGTTATCTCAAGGCGCCCGCCACGCTGGTGGGCAGCGCCGTGTCGCAGGCGCTGTATCCACGTCTCGCGCAGTCGCAGGGGCTGGCCACCGCAGCCGCCCGTGCCGACGTCGTGCGCGTGATGCTGATGCTCGGCCTCGTCGCGGCGCCGCTGGTGGTTGCGTTGTGGCTTGCCGGGCCCTGGGCCTTTGCCCGGCTTTTCGGCGAAGAGTGGCGGGCAGCCGGCGAGCTGGCGCGGGGCCTCGCGCTCTACATCGGCGTGCACTTCGTCGCGTCGCCGCTCGCGGTGGTGACGATGGCCTGGAACGCGCAGGGCTGGGCGTTGCGCTATTCGATGCTCGGCCAGCTCATGTTCCTGGCCGGCCTGGCCGCCGGGCTGGCGATGGGTGGGTTGCAGGGTGCGGGCTGGGGCGTGTCGGCCGCGACGCTGCTGTACTTCGGCTGGTACTTCTGGAAGCTCGCCACCTGGCCGCTCGCGGCGCCGCCTCAGGCGGGAGAGTCCCAGTGAACGTCTCGCTGCGGGCGACCCTCAACCGCTGGCGCCGCCGCCTCGCGCGCGGGCTGCTGTTTCGCATGGTCTTCGGCGAAGGCTCGCAGGGCAGGCTGCTGCCGCACGCACGCATCTCGGCCTCCACCTTCATCGAGCATGAAGAGCGCCTCGTGCTGGCCGACCACGTCTACATCGGCCCGTTCAACTACATCGAGGCCAGCGGCGGCGTCACGCTCGAAGAGGGGGTGCAGATCACGAGCCATGTCGCCATCGTCACGCACAGCTCGCACCGCGCGATGCGCCTGCTGGGCCGTGCGTATGCGACCGGTGGCGCCGGCCCCAACCCTCCCGGCTGGGTGGCCGGGCCGGTGCGCATCGGTGCCTACAGCTTCATCGGCCCGCACTCGGTCATCGAAGCCGGGTCCTGGCTCGGGCGCGGCACCATCGTGAGGGCGGGCAGCGTGGTGCGGGGCGAGTTCCCTGACTTCGCCGTGCTGGCCGGCAGCCCGGCGCTGGTGGTGGGCGATTCGCGGGCCAAGGACGAGGCCCTGCTGGCGCGGCACCCCGAGCTGCGCGCGCTCTACGACGAATGGGCCGGGGAGCGCTGATGGCCAACACCCGCCTGCGCTACGCCCTGGTCGGCGACGGCGAGAGTCCGCATCTGCTGAAGTGGGCCCGCGCGCTGCAGCCGCATGTGGAGCTCTGGGTGGCCTCCAGCCGCAACTTCCTGCCGGAGTTCGCCACGCTGCTGCCGCTGCACCGGCAGCTCGCGCTGGGCGCCGAGCCGGCCCACGCGGGCGACAACTTCGGCCTGATGCTCAAGCTGCCTGCACTCGGGCGCTTCCTGCAGCGGGCCGACGCCGACTGGATCAACCCGCACTACCTCACTTCGCACGGCACGCTGGCCTGGGCGGCGCGACGCGGTTGGCGGCTGCGCGGCCGCCTGGTCGGGTCGGCCTGGGGCAGCGACATCCTGCTCACGCCGCAACGGCATGGCGTGTACCGCTGGCTCACCCGCCAGGTGCTGCAGGCCTGTGACCTGTCCACGAGCGACTCGCAGCACATGGCACATCGCATGCGCGAACTCGGCGCGAAGGAGGTCATGGTCTTCCCGTTCGGCCTCGAGCGCCTGCCGCCGCCTTCGCCCGGCAAGCAGCCGTGGCTGTTCTATGCCAACCGCGGGCTGGAGCCGCTGTACCGCCCGCAACGTGTGCTCGAAGCGTTTGCCGCGGTGGCAGCCGCGCAGCCGGCCGCGAGGCTGGTGGTGGCCAATGACGGCTCGCTGCGTGCTGCGCTCGAAGCCTGGGTGCAGGCGCAGGGCTTGGCCGGCCGGGTGCAGTTCGTGGGGCGGCTCGCGGCGGCCGAGCAGGAGCGCCACTATGCCCGCGCCCAGTGGTACCTGAGCCTGCCCGAAAGCGACTCGGTGGCCGTGTCGGTGCTCGAGGCAATGGGCCACGGCTGCATCCCGCTGCTGTCGGACCTGCCGGCCAACCGCGAACTGGTGGAACCGGGGCGCAATGGCCTCATCGTGCGCGACGCGGAGGTGCCGGCGCTGCCTCAGCTTGAGGCGCTGCTGGCCGGAGCCTCGGTCATTGCGAAGGACAACCGGGCCTGGGTGCAGCAGCACGGGCTGTTCGCCCCGGCCATCGCCCGGCTGCTGGCCCGCCTGCGCGAGGCCGCATGAAGCCGTCAACCGGCCTGCGTAGCGGCGGACGATGGTGTTTCGTCCACCTCGGCGAACAGCGCCGCGGCGGTGATCTTCAGTTCCACCGAGGCGAGCTGCACGTCGTCGCCCGCGTCGAACGGGTGCAGCACCCACAGGCCATCCGCACCACGGCGGTAGACGTCGGTGCGGCGGGTGTCCAGGTCGACGAACGCCAGCTCCTTCAGCGTGGCGATCTGCCGGTAATGCGCAAACTTCTCGCCGCGGTCGTAGGCCGCGGTGCTGGGCGACAGCACTTCCACGACGAGCACAGGCTCGCGCTTGACCAGCGGGCTGGCGCGGTCGGCCTCGCTGCAGGTGACCACCACGTCGGGGTAGAAGAAGCTGTGGCCGGCGGCGGCCTCGACCTTCATGTCGGCCATGAAGGTGCGGCAGGGCGTGCCGGCGAGGTGCTGGCGCAGGGCCATGTAGGCGTTCCCTGTTGCCGTGACGTGCCGGTCTTCCGCGCCCGCCATGGCAAACACTTCGCCGTTGACGAAGTCGTGGCGCTCGGCCTGCGTGGCTTCCCAGGCCAGGAACTCCTCGGCCGTCATCACGGCCACACGTGCGGCGTGTCCCATCGCATCCTCTTGCGCTGCAGCAACCCGCAGATTATGGGCCGCCTGCCCGCGTGGCGCGCATGAAGATCCTCTACCTCAACCACTACGCCGGCAGCCCCGCACTCGGCATGGAGTACCGGCCGTACTACCTGGCGCGCGAGTGGGTGCGCGCCGGGCACCAAGTGACGATGGTGGCCGCCAGCTACTCGCACGTGCGGGCGCGCCAGCCGGAGGTGGGCAGTGAGCCGAAGGCCGAGGCCATCGACGGCATCGAATACCGATGGTTCCCGGCGCCGGCCTACCAGGGCAACGGCCTGGGCCGCGTGAAGAACATCTGGGCCTTCCTGCGCCAGGTGTGGGCTGCGGCCGACACCCTGGTGCGCGACAGAAGGCCCGACCTTGTGATCGCCTCCAGCACCTACCCGATGGACATCTGGGTGGCGCGGCGCCTGGCGCGCAAGGCGGGTGCCACGCTGGTGTTCGAGGTGCACGACCTGTGGCCGCTGTCGCCGATCGAGTTGTCGGGCATGTCGAGGTGGCACCCTTTCATCATGCTGTGCCAGTACGCGGAGGACACCGCCTACCGTACGGCCGACGTGGTCGTGTCGATGCTGCCCAAGGTGCACGACTACATGGTCTCCCGCGGGCTGGCGCTGCACAAGCTCGCCATCGTGCCCAACGGCATCACGCTCGACGAGTGGCAGGGCGAGCCGCAGCCGCTGCGCTCCGAGGTGGCAGCCGCGCTGCGCGCTGCACGCGACGCCGGCCGCACCGTGGTGGGCTATGCCGGCTCGCACGGCCTGCCCAACGCGCTGGACACGCTGCTCGACGCGGCGGCGCTGCTGCGCGGCGAGCCGGTGCAGATCGTGATGGTGGGCGACGGTCATGAGAAGCAGCGGCTCGCGCAGCGCGTGCAGAACGAAGGGCTCGGCAACGTGACCCTGTTGCCGCCCATTCCCAAGGCCCAGATCCCGAGCTTTCTCGCCGCCATCGACCTTGCCTACATCGGCTGGCAGCGCGTGCCGATCTACCGCTTCGGCATCGCGCCCAACAAACTCATGGACTACATGATGGCTTCGGTGCCGGTGCTGCATTCGGTGGAGGCGGGCAACGACCCGGTGGCCGAGGCGGGCTGCGGCTTGACGGTGCCGCCCGAGTCGCCGCAGGCGGTGGCCGATGGCTTGCGCAGCCTCGCAGCCTTGAGCGTCGATGAACGCCGCACCATGGGCGAACGCGGCCGGGCCTTCGTGCTGGCACACCACACCTACCCTGTGCTGGCGCGGCGCTTCCTGCAGGCGTGCGGAGCGAAGGCATGAGCGACCAGCACCACGACGAAACCCGCGCCGTCGCGGAACGCTATGCGCGCCGCGGCGGGGTGTCCGCCGACCGCTACAGCCTGCTCAAGCCCGACGTCTGGCAGACGGTGCAGGAGCGTCAGCGGGCGATGCTGCGGCTGTTCGCGTCGCTGGGCTGGCACGACCTGTCGGTGCGCCGCGCCACCGAAGTGGGCTGCGGCGCCGGTGCCAACCTCCTGGAGCTGCTGCGCTTCGGGTTCATGCCGCAGCATCTCACCGGCATCGAGCTGCTGCCGCAGCGGCATGCGCAGGCGCTCGCCGTGCTGCCCGAGGCAGTGACACTGCATCTCGGCGATGCGTCGACCGCCGGCATCGAGCCCGCAAGCCAGGACGTCGTGCTGCAGGCCACCGTGTTCTCTTCGCTGCTCGACGCCGGCTTCCAGCAGGCCCTGGCCGGCGCGATGTGGCGCTGGGTCAAACCGGGCGGCGGCGTGCTCTGGTACGACTTCACCTTCGACAACCCTCGCAACCCCGACGTGCGCGGCGTGCGGCTTTCGCGCGTGCGCGAGCTCTTCCCCCAGGGGCTGTTGCGCGCGCAGCGCGTCACGCTGGCCCCGCCGCTGGCCCGTGCGCTGTGCCGTGTGCACCCCGCGCTCTACACTGCCGCCAATGCCGTGCCGCTGTTGCGCACCCACGTGCTCTGCTGGATCGGCAAGCCCCTGTGAATCGACTCGACATGAGCCAACCCTTTCTTCCCTTTGCCCTGCCCGAGATCGGTGACGAAGAGATCGCCGAAGTGGTGGACACCCTGAAATCCGGCTGGGTGACCACCGGCCCGAAGGCCAGGCGCTTCGAGCAGGCGTTCACCGAGTTCCTCGGCGACCCGTCGCTCGAGTCCGTTGCCGTCAACTCGGCCACCGCTGGGCTGCACCTCGCCCTCGAGGCGCTGGGCATCGGCCCGGGCGACGAGGTGATCACCACCACGCACACGTTCACGGCCACCGCCGAGGTGGTGCGCTACCTCGGCGCCGACGTGAAGCTGGTCGACATCGACCCCGCGACGCTGAACATCGACCCCAAGGCCGTGGAAGCGGCCATCACGCCGCGTACCAGGTGCATCGTGCCGGTGCACTACGCGGGCCTTGCGGCCGACATGCCGGCCATCCTGGCGATTGCCCGCAAGCATGGCCTCAAGGTGGTGGAAGACGCCGCGCACGCGCTGCCCACCACGGTGGCGGGCCGGCTGGTGGGCACGCTGCAAAGCGATGCCACGGTGTTCAGCTTCTACGCCAACAAGACCATCACCACCGGCGAGGGCGGCATGCTGGTCACGCGAGACCCAGAGCTCGCGAAGCGGGCCAAGGTGATGCGGCTGCATGGCATGAACCGCGATGCGTTCGACCGCTTCACCGCCAAGGTGCCGAGCTGGTACTACGAGATCGTGGCACCGGGGTTCAAGTACAACCTGACGGACATCGCCGCCGCGCTGGGCCTGCAGCAGCTCAAGCGGGCGCAGGCCTTCCAGCGCAAGCGCGCCGAGCTGGCCGCCCGCTACGACGAGGCCCTGAGCGGCCTGCCGCTGGTGCTGCCGCCGAAACCGGCCGAAGGCGACGTGCACTCGTGGCACCTCTATGTCGTGCGGCTGGCCGATGGCGCCGCGGTCTCGCGCGATGTCTTCATCGAGAAGCTGTTCGCCGCCGGCATCGGCTGCAGCGTGCACTACATCCCGCTGCACCTGCACCCGTACTGGCGCGACCGCTACGGCTTGTCGCCCGAGCAGTTTCCGCGCAGCCAGCAGGCGTACGAGCGCATGGTGAGCCTGCCGCTGTACACCCGCATGACCGGCACGGACGTGGAGCGCGTGGCCGCGGCCGCACGCGAGGCCCTGGCCGTCTGACCTGCAAGCCGATGGCCAAGCGATTGATGGACCTGTTGCTGGCGGGCATCGGTCTGCTCGTGCTGCTGCCGCTGTTCGCGGCCATTGCCGCGTGGATCAAGCTCGACTCACCGGGCCCGGTGTTCTTTCGCCAGGAAAGGGTGGGGCGCAACGGGCGGCTCTTTCGCATCCACAAGTTCCGCACGATGGTGAGCGACGAAGCCCTGGCGCATCGGCAGATCACCGTGGGGGCGGACCCGCGCATCACCCGGGCCGGGCAATGGCTGCGCCACAGCAAGCTCGACGAACTGCCGCAGTTCATCGACGTGCTGCGCGGCGACATGAGCCTGGTGGGGCCTCGGCCGGAGGTGCCGCGCTACGTGGCGCAGTACCCGGCCGCCTTGCGCGAGAAGGTGCTGTCTGTGCGGCCGGGCATCACCGACCTCGCCTCGCTGGAATTCCGCCGCGAAAGCGAGCTGCTCGCCAAGGCGGTCGACCCCGAGCGCGAGTACGTCGAGGTGGTGATGCCCCAGAAGCTGCGTTATGCGGCGCAGTACGTGGACGAGGCGTCGATCGCCACCGACCTGCGCATCATCGGACTCACCCTCAAGACGCTCGTGAGCGGTTGACCCCCAAGAAGACCCATGGCCTGGCAACAGCTCGACAGCTTTCTCACCCGCATCCGCCCCTGGCGACAGCCCTTGTCGCTGCTGCTCGACGCATGCGTGATTGCGGCCGCTTGGAACATCACCTACCTGTTCCGCCTGGGCTTCGAGCGCTGGGTGAGCGCGCGGCCCGGGTATGACGGCTGGGTGCTGCTGGGGCTCGTGGCGCTGTACCTGCTGGTGTTCATCCTGCTCGGCGTGCCCAAGGGGATGTGGCGGTTCTCCGGTTTCGGCGAGGTGAAGCGGCTCACCATGGCGTGCTTCATTGCCGGTGTCGTGGGCGCTGTGGTGGTGCTGATGGGACAGCTCACGAAGGTGCCCCGGGCGGTGCTGGCGCTGCACCCAGTGGTGAGCCTGATGGGCCTGTGCATGGTGCGTATCGCCTATCGCATGCTCTACGAACACATGCGGGGGCGCATCACCGGAAGCTCCCAGGAAACCCGTCGCGCGCTGGTGATGGGGGCGGGTGACGCGGCCCGGTTGCTGATCGTCGGCGTCCAGCACCAGGGATGGGCGGTCGTGGGCCTGCTCGACGATGACCCGGCCAAGCGCGGGGCGCGGGTGAACGGCGTGCCGGTGCTGGGGCCGCTCGACTCGGCCACGCACTGGGCCGCGCTGCATGGCATCACCCACGTGGTGGTGGCCATGCCGTCGGCCAAGGGCAGCGAGCGCCGGCGCGCGCTCGACCTGGCGGCGCAGACGCATCTGCCGGTGCTCACCGTGCCGTCGGCCGAAGAACTGCGCGAAGGCCGCAAGGTGGCCAATGTGCGGGACATCGAGCCTGAAGACCTGCTGGGACGTGAGCCCGTGGTGCTGGACGAGGGTGGAATCTCCGGCACGCTGGGCGGCAAGACAGTGCTGATCACCGGCGCCGGGGGCTCCATTGGCAGCGAGCTGTGCAGGCAGGTGGCTCGCTATGGGCCGGGCAGGATCGTGCTCTATGAGCTGAGCGAGTTCGCGCTGTACTCCATCGAGCAGGAGTTGAGCGAGAACTTCCCGCACGTGCCGCTGGTGCGGCTGATCGGCGACGTGAAGGACGCCGAGCACCTGCGCCTCACCTTCGGGCGCTACAAGCCGCAGGTGGTGTTCCACGCGGCCGCGTACAAGCATGTGCCGCTCATGGAAGACGAAAACGCCTGGGCGGCCCTGCGCAACAACACGCTGGGGACCTACCTGGCGGCCAAGGCGGCGGGCGAGGCGGGCGTGGAGCGCTTCGTGCTCATCAGCACCGACAAGGCGGTGAACCCGACCAACGTGATGGGTGCCAGCAAGCGCGCGGCCGAGATCGCCATATCGCAACTCGCTGCGCAGGGGGGCTTCAGAACCCGCTTCATGGCGGTGCGCTTCGGCAACGTGCTGGGCTCCAGCGGCAGCGTGATCCCGAAGTTCAAGGAGCAGATCGCCAAGGGTGGTCCGGTGACGGTGACGCATCCGGATATCACCCGCTACTTCATGACGATTCCCGAGGCGGCGCGGCTGGTGCTGCAGGCCGCGGCGATTGGTGAGACCGGGCAGGTGTATGTGCTCGACATGGGCGAGCCGGTGAAGATCGTGGACCTGGCGCGGGACATGATCCGCATGGCGGGGCATGCGGTGGACGAGATCTCGATCACCTTCTCGGGCCTGCGGCCGGGGGAGAAACTGTATGAGGAGCTGCTGGCCGATGCCGACAGCACCTTGCCGACGCAGCACCCCCGGCTGCGCATCGCGCGGCTGAACCAGGGGGCCGCGCTCGGCGACGTCGGCGAGTGGCTGGCGAGTGCCGCGCGTGAGCACGGCGACCTCGTCATTCGCGACCGGCTGCGTGCGCTGGTGCCGGAGTTTTCGGCCTGAGAAGGCCCGCTCCGGCCTCAGCGCGTCTGCGTGGAAACGAGGCCGGCCTGCGGGTCCATGCGCACGCGCAGGCCCTGCTTCGAGGGCCGCACCACAAGGTCGCCCGTCGCGTCGACCGGGACGTTGAGTCGATCCGATGGGTCGGGGCGGAGCCTGAGCTGCGCGCCGTTGCCCACCGGCCGGAACGACCACGTCAGGCCGCGATTCGTGGCCTGGGGCGGCAGGCGGATCGCGGCGCCCGAGGCCTGTGTGATCGTGTAGCCGGCCAGCGAGCGGGTCGCCACGACGTCGTCGGCCGGGACGTCGCTCGCCACCTGCTCGGTGGAATATTCGACGCTCGATTCGTCGAGGTCGGTGGCGGCTACCAGGTGCCCCCGTCCGCTGGTGGGCTTGAGCCCGACGCCGACGCAGTCGCGCAACGTGATGCGGGCCGCATGACCCACGCCGCTCTGGCCCGGTGTGCGGGAGATGTACACCGCGCTGTAGGTGTACTGCGGATCGCGCGTGTCGCGCACGCGAATCCGGCTGGCTTGCAGATTGCCGAAGTTTGCGCCGCCCAGATGTGAGGCCCAGATGATCAGGCCGCATCGCTCTTCAGGAGCGCTCGTGCTCGCATGCGCGCTCCCGGGCGCTGAGCCCGGATTCAAGACCTCCACATCGTCGATCTGGACCAGCGGGGAACGGTCAGCATCCCATCGGTCGACTCGAATGCCGCAGTGTCCTGGATTCAGGATCCTTGCGTTGCGGATTTTCACCTGGCCGCCAACCGCGTTCTCCCATGCTCCGCCGCCGAACCCCGCGACCCGTATGCCCGCGCAACCCCAGCCTGATGACAAGCCGTCATTTTCCGAGGTGAAGTCGATCACTTCGACACTCACGCTGACATTGGGGCGGTTGGCAGCACCCTGGAGCGCGATATACAACCCGCCTCCCTGGTTGTTTCGGGTCCGGACACCGAGAAGGCGAACGTTGCGGATGACGTCATCGCCGTTGTTGGGCTCGACGTCAACGCCGTACTGGGGCGCCGTGCCGCCCGTCGATTCATAGATGCCGCCGCGCACCTCTATGTCTTCCCCGGAAACGATGGAGAGACCCTGCCGCCGGTTGTTGATGGCGCGGCAATTGTTGAGCAGGACGCGCCGGCTATGGGTTCCCGGCTTGCCCGAGCGGCCGATGTAGAAGCCATCGCCACCGCTGTCGCGCGACACAAGGTCGTGGATCTGCACGTTGGAGCTGCCGAAGATGAACACCCCATGGCGCTGCTCACCTTCCTTGTATTCCGACTTGGACATCCGCACCGTTGCGCCATTGCCGATGATCGTGACGTTCGATGCGTTGGTGATGTTGAGCAGTCGGTCATTGGGGCCGAAGCCCGACTTGGCCTTGAGCACGGTGCCAGCGGCCAGTTCGATGCGCACGTTCGACGGCACCATCACCGGCCGCAGCGTCAATTCGATGGCGGGCACGATGAGCGTGCCGCCCACGGCTGCCTTCAGGGCCGCCACGAACGCCTCGGTGTCGTCGGTCCCGGGCTCAGTGAGGAATTGGCTCAGCGGCACCTTCAGACCTGTCGATGCGAGAGGCTTTGCCCATGCCCCGGGCGTTAATGCCAGCGCCGAGGCAGCGAGCAGCCAATCACGCCTGCCAAATGTGTACCGAATCGTGTCCATGGCCATCCTCGTCGTGAGCTGCGATGGCCACAGATGCTAATCGGTCGATGCGCTGACGAAGGGAAGCCGGGTCATGCCCTGACCCTCTAAGAGGCTCAGGTAGCTGAGATAGGTGCTGTCCCTGGTGGGGGCTTGCCGAAGCGTTGCGCGCAGGCGGGTCGTAGGGGAGGACGTGGCCGGCAGATTGATCCACTGCGAGATCGCCACCTCTGTCGTGCTCAGCGCCACCCAGTTGCTGCCGTCGTGGATCTGCCAGTCCGAGAAAAACCCTTCGTTGATCACTCGCAGGATCCCCGACAGCCCAGGCGTCCGTGGCAACGTGATCTCGGCATAGGCCCGCACGCCAGATGCGGCGGCAATCCCCCAGGTGCCTTGATAGGAGTTGCCATAGGCGGAGATCACGCTCACGCCCGGCTTACCTCGTTGCAAGCTGTAGCTGGTCTCCACTCTCTGCGGGGCCTGCGGGTCACAGAGGGCAGAGCCGATAACCAGCTCCTTCACGCCGCCGGTGGCGATGCTCAGCTGGCGCTGGCAGGTGCCGCTGTCGTCCGCGTAGTTCACCGACACGGCAGCGGTGGGGTCACCGAAGATGCCCGGGTTGAACTGCATACCGATGTCCACCGCCACCAGGTTCTGGCTTTGCGGGACCACGGCCGCCAGGTCCGACACGTGGCGCAGAACGCGCAGCTGTTGAGCTGACACCGTCCAGGTATTCGCGGTGAAGTCGCCGATGCGATAGGTATTGCCTTCAGAGGTGAGCCAGAAATCCTGCGGATCGATCTGCTTGCTGAAATGGAAAACCAAGTCCTGCACCGGATAAGGCAAGTCATTCAAGGGGATGGTCCGGTTCCCATCGCCGTCTTGCTGGAAGGTTCTCGGCCCGGTGGCTGACCAAAGCCTTTTGAATACGACTTTTCCGACCGCCGGTGCGTCGGCACCCCCCGTGGTGGTTCCATCGCTGTTCCGCCACTGCAGCGGAACATAGGCAGAGGACTGCTGGAAGGCCATCTTCTCGTTTGGATACAGGACGTAGTTCGAACTCGAGAACGCCTCGCGATAGCCCCAGATCGTGTCCGCCACGATGTCCGTGAAGTAGAAACCGCGAAGGGTTTGCTCGGGATACTGGAGAGAATTCCGGAACGGCAGGGTTCCGCCGAATTGGGTTTCGTAGGAGTCGCCGTTCGGGGTCTGCACGGAATAGCGGTTCACGTTCTCGAGCGACACAGGTGTGGTGTCGGTGGTCCAGGCGCTCAGAGGCAGCTGGTTGTCTCCCCAGAAGCGCAAGCGCAGGTCCGGGTCCAGGATGAACATGTTGCCGCCCACCGTGAATTCGGGGAACTCGTGGGCCGCGGTCGTCCTCACGCGAGCCGGGATGTCCAGGAGGGATCCCAGATAGGCCAGCGCCCGCGATGCGTTGGAGCAGCACTCGTAGCCATAGCCCCGTACCAGCAGCGCCGGATCGTTGATGTTCTCGGCCTCCCGGCCAGGCGAGCAAATGTGAACCGTTGCGTCGGACAGGTCCTTCCACGCTGCCTCCAGCAGCCTTGCCCGGCTGCTTTCGGATGCGTCCATCGGCAGGTTGCCGAGCCGGGCCAGGCTGGCGAGGTAGCCGGGCCAGTCCACGTAGTCGGGCTTGCCCGACCCGACCAGCCTGGGGTTGAGCAACGGGAGGAAGCCCGTGTTCACCACGGAAATCGAGGTGCCGGGGCTGAGGGTGAACGTCTCGCTCTCGGTTTCGAGGCTGATGCTCGGCTCCGTCGGCTCGCCGACGACGATGGTGTATGACGCGTGATCGCTGTCGCCGGTTGCGTCGCGCACGGTCAGGCTCACCGTGTGGCTTCCTGCTTCGAGGGTGAGGGTGTCGCCTTCGTTGTAAGGCTTGTCATTGACGACCCAGGAGCGCGTCACCGTCGAGAGATCGAACCCGGTGATCACCGATTCGAGCTTCGCCGAGTACGGACTTGGATAAATGCCTTTGAAAGGGGCGGCCGACAGGATGCCGAAGCTCGTGATGTCGTTGCCGCTCGGGCGGTAGGTGTAGGCGGCAGGGAGCTTGGCCAGCCCGCCGTCCGCATTGAAGACCTGGATGTCCACGTTCCCCTGCTCATGGGCAGGGGTCACACAGGTGAGAGACGAAGAGCTGAGTGCCGTCGTGTCTTCGCAGGCCTGCCCATCGACCTTCACCTGGGTGCTGGACGAGAAACCCTGCCCGGTCAGCTGGATCCTCGTGCCCCCCGCGGCGCTGCCGCGAACCGGAAACACCGCGTCGAGGCTCACGGGTGCCGGACCCTCCGTACCGCCGCCTCCGCCGCAGCCGGAAAGCACCATCACGCACGCGACCCCGAGTCGCTGGCCGATCTGCAGGAATCGGCGACCAGGCGTATTCGCCGGCATGTCGTTCACTTTGAAAACTTGATGAATCCTGCACTTTAAAGGAGGCGTCACGCAAGCTGTAAGGAAGATCCGCACAGCTTGTGTCGCCCCGGCTCGGCAGGGCGCCTCAGCGTGAGGCGGTCAGGACGTCGACAGCCGTTGGGTCAGGTTGAACAGCTCGGCGACGTGCACCGGAGGTGCGGGCAGGGCTTCCTGGACGTCCGGGGAGACGAACGCGAACCCGCGGGTGCTGTGCATGCCATTCTTGATGGCGACGAAGGCGACCAGTTCGCCGAAGCGATCGATCCGTCCATTCGCGGTCAGGATGGCGTCGTCCGGCGTGATCTCGTCGGGGTAGGTGAGGGTGGCAAACAGGCCACGCTCGCGCAACTCGATCTCGCCGAAGACGACTGCACCCGTGCGCTCCATCCGCATGGCGCCCAACGCTTCGGCCGCCGCCTGGGCCTGGGCGTTGTCATCGAAGAACACTTCGAAGTCGCGCGTCATGCGGGGCAGCACCCTCTGGCACGAGATGCCTGCGAGGCCGAGGAAACGCGCATGTTCCTTGAGCCGGTAGTAGTACTTCACCCGGTCGTAGGGCACCTGGGTCAGGCCGGTGGCGACCATCAGCCGCCCGCCGTGGCGGGTGAGCTCAAGGTAGTCGCCCAGGATCCGGTCGTAGACCTTCAGCATGTCGCGCACCGGATCTGCCTCGGGCGCGATGTACCAGGCCGGGTTGGCGGACGGCTTGCGGTCGATCTCGGCGTTGAAGAAGTAGTGGTGCTGGATGTGGGCCCCGGCATTGAGGAACACGAAGGACACATCCGGGCGGGCCCGCCGCCACAGCGACCGGTGCACGAGGTGAATCAGCTGATCGAGGATGAGTGACTTGGTCCAGGGCTTGCGCCGTGTGCCGAGGATCAGGCGAAGCAGGTCGGTCGTGCCCCGGAAGTGGAAGCTGCGCAGCACGGCCTCGGCCAGCGTGATCAGGGAGCGCCTGGTGATCCGGCCCGAGGCGTTGTCGTTCACGGTCTGGCGCAGCATTTCGGTGAGGCGCTGCGAAAAGCCCGACCCGTCCGACGGCGTATCGGTCCAAGGGTCCGGCACGAAATAGGCCGGACGCTGCAGGCGATTGCGGGCGTTCATCGGCGAGATGGCGCCGACCCGCAGGCCCTGGGACTCGAGTACCTCGAAGATCTGCAAGAGGCTGTCAGGCGTGTTGACCACGTCGCCCAATCGGAAGACGCCGTGTTCGGCGTAGGTCTTCCCGGTTTGTGCCGAAACCCACTGGATCCAGGGCTCCAGCTCCTCGTATCGCTGCTCGCCAAAGGTCTCCAGCGCACGAAAGTCGTTCAGGAGTCTCTTGAACGCGGGGAGATCGTCGTACTTCCCGGCGTAGTGCCGGACGACGTCGAAATTGACCTCGTTCAGCTGGATGACGATGAGGGGCTTCACGGGCATGGCTTGGGAGAAGGTGAGAGGGCGGAGCCGATTGTGCCGGGGGTGCCGCGGCGGCTGCAATGGAGCGGCCGCCGCTCAGCCACGGAGTTCGCCATAGATCGCCAGGGTCGCCTGCACGACGGCTTCGAGGTCGAAGCGGCGACGGGCCAGGCTGCGCCCTGCCTCGCCATAGGCCCGCTGGCGCGCCGGATCGTCGATGAGCCGTTGCAGGGTGGTCGCGAGTTCCGCCGCGTCCGCCACGGGCACGAGGTCACCGGTCAGGCCGGGTTCAATCGCGTCGCGGCAGCCGATTGCATCGGTCGTGACGACGGCGCAGCCGGCGGCGGCGGCCTCCAGCAGCGCCTTCGGCATGCCTTCGCGATAGGAGGGCAGGCAGACGATTCGCGCCTGGCCCAGGACTTCGGCCATGTCTGCCCGATGCCCCCACCACTCGACCACGCCTTCGTCGACCCAGCCTCGGACCCGGGATTCCGGGATGGCCGATGGATTTTCGTAGTCGGCAGTGCCCACGAGCACGAATCGCCAGGGGCTTCCTGCTTGCCTGATGCGGCGGGCTGCCTCGACGAATTCTTCGACGCCCTTGTCCTTCAGCAGGCGAGCCGGCAGCACCACGATCGGCTGCCGCCCTTCAAGCGGCAGGTCGACGTAGCGGCCGAGCGGGACCCCTGAACCCGGGATCAATCGCAGATCCTCTTCGCTGGCCAGCCCTGCCTTGGACACCAGGGCCCAGTCGTCGGAGTTCTGCACGATCACACGGCGGTGCGGGTGCCCATAGGCAATGCGCACGATGGCCGAGTAGGCGCGCCGCAGCCAGACCAGACGCGCGTTGCCCTCGCCGGTGAACAGCGAGCCCATGCCCGAAACCGCCAGCACCAGGGCCTTGCAGCCCGTCATGCGGGCCGCAAGGCCGCCGTAGAGCAGGCCCTTGGGTGAGGCGCAGTGCACGAGGTCCGGCCGCCAGCGCCGCATCGCGCGGGCCAGCTGGAGCAGGCCCCTGGCTTCGGCGAGCGGGTGCAGGCCGCCACTGCGAAAGTTCGTTGCCGTGTGCGGTATGCCCAGGCTTGCCAGCCGCTGCAATGCGTCGGCTTCCAGCGTGGGGCTGCCGGCCTGCCCGGTGACCAGCGCCACCTCGTGGCCGGCCGCTCGCGCCGCCAGGGCCAGCGGCAGCCGATGCGAGCAGAAGAAGGCGGCGTTGTTGACGACGTAGAGGATCCTCATCGAGGCGCGTTCCGCTCAGCATCCACCGATTGCTTCCAGGCCTGGAACATCAGCACGTTCCACAGCTGGTGCTGGCGATTGGCCACGCCTTTCAGGTGCTCGTCCCACGCGCGTCGGATCGGTGCTGGTTCAAGCAGTCCGCCTGCCTCCAGCTGACGCCGGTCCAGGAGTGCCTCAGCCCAGTCACGCAGCGGCCCGCGCAACCAATGGTCGATCGGCACGCCAAAACCCATCTTCGGCCGCTCGAGCAGGGCACGCGGCACATGGCGATAGAGCACCTGCCTCAGGGCCCATTTCGACACGCCGTCACGGATCTTGTGCTCCATAGGCAGGCGCCATGCGAACTCGATGACCCGATGGTCCAGCATGGGCACGCGAGTTTCGAGGGAGACCGACATCGCGGCACGATCCACCTTCACGAGGATGTCGTCCGGCAGATAGGTGAGCAAGTCCAGCGCCATCATGCGAGGCACACCGGTCAGGGCGGCGAGCGCTGGGTCCGCTTGCGTGAGCACGGTGGCCGGCTCGGTGCCACCACGTACCAGGGATGCAGGGTCCGACCATTGCGATACCAGCTCGAGGTAGAGCGCATCGAAGGCAGGGCTGCACATGGCTCGCGCGCCCTTGTGGATCTTTTCGCCGAGGCGCGCGTAGCCATTGCTGCCGCGCAGGCCGCCCGGCGCCAAGGCAGCGAGGCGGTTCCAGGCCGTCTCGGGCAGGCTGCGCAACGCACCCGCGATCGCGCGACGCAGCGGCAGCGGGATGCGGCTCAGCTTTCCCCACAGGCGCTGAGTGATCGCATAGCGGCTGTAGCCGCCGAAAAGCTCGTCGCCCGCATCGCCCGACAACGCGACGGTGACATGCTGCTTGGCGAGATGCGACACCAGGTGGGTGGGGATCTGCGAGGAGTCGCCGAACGGCTCGTCGTACATCGACGGCAGCAAGGGCACGACGTCCATGGCCTGCTGTGCCGTGACGTAGAGCTCGGTGTGGTCGGTGCCCAGATGGGCGGCGACCGCCTTCGCATGTTCTGCCTCGTTGAAGCCCTCTTCATGGAAGCCGATCGAGAACGTCCGCACGGGACGCGAGGATTGGGCCTGCATGAGTGCCACGACTGTGGAGGAGTCGATGCCGCCGGAGAGGAAGGCTCCCAGTGGTACGTCTGCCACCATCTGCTGGGCTACGGCGTCCCGCAAGACGCGCTCGAGTTCGTTGACGGCTTCGTGCGCAGGCAATGCCAGGCTGTTCGCCGTTCCGTCGAGCATGGCCTGCGTGGCCGACCAGAACGTTTCGGTTCGCGTCACCGCGCCCGCAGCGATGGTGACCACCGTGCCGGGCATCACCTTGGATATTTCACGGTAGATGGACCGCGGCGCAGGCACGTAGCCATGGCGCATGAACTGCACCAATGCATCGCGGTCAATTTCGGCGGCAAATGCGGGATGGGCGCACAGCGCCTTGAGCTCGGAGCCGAACAGCAGCGTACGGGCTTGGCCCTGGCCTTGCCAGCCGAAGTAAAGGGGCTTCTCTCCCGCGCGATCCCTGGCGAGATGCAGGGTGCGCTGCTGGCGGTCCCACAGGGCCATGGCGAACATGCCGACGGCAGCCCCCAGCGTCGCCTGCAGCCCCCACGCGTCGATGGCCGCCAACAGCGTCTCGGTGTCGGAGTGGCCGCGCCATGCGCAGCCCCGGCCTTCTGCTTCCAATCGAGCGCGTATCTCCAGGTGGTTGTAGATCTCGCCGTTGAATGCGATGACATACCTTCCGGAGACCGAGGGCATCGGCTGGTGACCGGCTTCGCTGAGATCGACGATGGACAGGCGACGATGGCCAAGCGCGCAGCCGGCAGCGGGGTCGACCCAGGTCCGGCCGGCGTCGGGACCTCGATGGACAAGGCGTTCATTCATCGCCGACACCTGGCGATCGAGCTCATGCGCATTGAGACTGCGCTGGGAGATGAATCCGGTAAAGCCGCACATGACGTGACCGTTGAAATGTTCAGAGAGAGGTATAGAGCGCGCTGTACTGCGCCCAGACGCTGGCGATCGAAAACCGTTCAGCAATGCGCTGGCGCTGCAGCGTTCCCACATGCCGTCGCTCACCCGGAGACAGCCTCGCCAAGCGCAGCACGCACTCGGCCAGCGCTTGTGGATCTCCAGTCGGTGCCACGAGTTCATCGCTGCCCAGGACGAGGCGCGCATCCCCGCAGTCGGTGCTGACGCTCGGCGTCTCGCACGCCATCGCCTCGCCAAGCACATTGGGGAAACCCTCGGCGCGTGATGAGAGGCAGAACACGTCGATGGCGCTCATCACACTGGGGATGTCCTGGCGTTCGTCCTGCAGTACCACGCGCTCGCCCAGGCCCAGCGTCGCGATGTGGGATCGCAGTGCCGGACTGGCAGGAACGCCACGCCCCACAAGAAGGAAACGCGCGCACGGCAATGCCTGTGCAACGCGTGCTGCCGCAAGGAGGAAATTGGGGTGGTCCTTCTGCGGGTCGAGTCGCGCGACCAGCCCGATGACGACATCCTGTTCGCTGAACCCCCATTGGGCGCGCAGATCGGTGCGCGAAGCGTCATGCCGCGCGTAGCGCTGCAAGTCGAATCCGTTGGGGATGAGCATGAAGCGCGCGCTGTCGTACCCGACGCGCTGGTGTGCAGCCATCGCGGCCGATGCGTTGAAGACGATGCGCTGCGGCAACCAACGCGACATGCTCGCGCAAGCCTTCACCACCAGTCGAGTGGCGGCGCTGATGTCTTCGGCCGTCAGGCCGCTTTGTCGCACGTTCCACACCAGCTTGCGCCGCCCGGCGAGCCGCGCCGCCAGCCCACCGACGAGGTCACCGTGGTACATCCAGGTCTGGACGACGACGTCGCGCTGTTCTGCCCGAAGGGCCCGAAGCAGCCTGGGGAAACCGCGCAGCGCCGACGCAATGGACGTCATGCCCATGGAACGCACCGTGACGCCTGCATCCCGCAACCTCTGGCCCACGACTCCGATATCGCGCAGGGAGATCACTTCGTGGGCGACCTGAGGTGAGCACTCTCGCGATTTCCGCAACAGCCTTTCGAGCATGGCCTCTGCGCCCCCTTGCCCGAGCCCCGTGATGATGTGGACGACCTTCATGTTGTCTCGGCCTCAGCCAGCAGAAGCCCCCAGCAGACGGGGATACAGGTTGCCCGTGATGCCGAGGGCGATGCACATCGCGACGAGGATCACCCAGAACACGAGGCGTCCGCTGCGAGACCCGGTCGGGGCGGACGAACAGAGAAGGAAGTAGGAGTTCTCGAAGATGCGGGCGGCGACGGGGCTGAAGTAATAGCCGCCGAGGTAGAACCCCAGGAAGGCGCCAAACGGGCCGAAGTACTGCCGATTGGCCAGCACGAACAGGACCGGCAGCAGCACGAGCCAGCTGATGAATGCCGCGCCGGAGCCTTCGGACGCGAGAAAGTCGTACACGTCGGCCTGCCGGAAGCCGAGCGCCGCCGAGACCTGCGCCAGCCCGAAGGACAGCGCCACCGAGATGCCTGCAGACACCAGAAGGATCTTCAACGCGTCGACGCGCGTGCGGTCGGGGTGACGTTCGTAGTAGCGGGCGAGCAGTACGTCCATCACGATCACCACCCAGAACGATGCATGCACGAGCGGTGTGGCGAAGCGCAGCATTCGCCAGCGCCCGCTGGCAGAGAACATGAGCACATACAGGCCGAGCGCGAAGCCCTGGCGCAGGTGGTCCACATGGTTCTTCAGGCTCGTGGGCAGCGCAAAGTACAGGGCGATCGGCAGCAGGCTCCAGCGATTCATTCGCGCGAGGCCGATCCCGGCGAATACTGAACTCGCAAAGATGACGAACCGCAGGGCGCCCTCGTCGCCGAGGAGCGCGTTGGCTGAGAAGCAGACCAGCAGCCACAGCGGCTCGTTGAAGACGTAGGTGAGGCCCTCGTACCGGGAGAGGATCTCCTGGGCGCTGTTGAAGTACTCGAGGTAGTTCTCGTCGTCCAGTCCGAGGCCCATCGGGCGTGCCGCCAGCAAGGTGGCAATGAGCAGCACCATGGCGAGGGCAACGGAGCGCGACGGCTGGGTGACCTGCATGAGAAATCCCGCGGGCCCTGCGCTTCAGCGCCGGGCCTCGTAGCGACGCCAGAAGCCGGTGCCCAGCGCACGCGGGACAAGGCGATCGACGAGCGCACTGGCGAAAAGCAGCAGGCCGCGCGTGGACGGGGCGGAGGCGTTGACGACCTCGGCCCGCTTGTCCAGTTCGAGAAAGCCATCGATGAGTCGCTCGATGGAGAACTCCTCAGCCTTGCGTGCCGAGCGTTCGCACACCCGCGCGTATTCCTCGTCGGGCAAGGCGTGCAGCTGCTCGCAAAACTCGGCAAAGCTGCGCTTCTCGTATCCGAGGTCGGCTTCCTGGTAGTCCAGACCCGGCATCGAGTGAAGGAAACCGTAGGTCAGCGGCAGCGGTTCGGATTCGATGCCGATCAACGCGGGCACGCCGCAGCCGGCCGCCTCGATGATGGCCGTTCCGCTGCCGACGAAGAGCCAGGCGCCTTCGAGCACCTCGGGCAGCCGCGCATAGTCAATAGACCCGTGCAGGTGGATCTGCTGCTCGCATCCCATGTCGCGAATCTGGGCCGCCAGGGCTTCGCGCCGGTCACCGTCCCCATAGATGTGGTAATCGATCTGCAAGCCCTTGGCGGCAAGGGCTTGCACCGCGCGCGGAAACTGGAAGTTGTAGGTCTTGAACGACGTGATGCGCCCAATCGAGACGACGCGACCCTTGCGCGCACGTGCCGGATCCCGGCGAGCCAGGCGCGAGAGGTCCACGCCAATCGGCAGCAGCGCCGACCCGGAGTAGTCCTGTCCCAGGTGGCGGGCATAGGTGTTCCGGCACGCGTCGTTGAAGAAGACCATGTTCTGCGGCGGCACGACATGGCGCAGCGTGTGCGCCACGGCATCGACGAAATAGGAGCCGCGCATGTCCCACGTCGCGTACTCGTACTGGTAGTAGACCCCGCCCGTCACCTTGCGCCCGCCGCACAGGCGCGCCAGCCGGCATGCCGTGAGCATGGAGAAGGACTCGAAGAAATGAATGTGGTCGACATCTTCGAGCAACGCCTCTGCCCGCGTACGAGAGATCGGCGCAAAGAACTGGTAGAGCGTCAGACGGCGAAGAGCCTTCACCTTGAAGGCATGCAAGTCCTCCAGGTAGACGAGGTCGGCCCAGCGCGCGAGTTCCTCTTTCAGTTCGGGGGCTCCCTCGCGCGAGGCGAGCAGCACGGTCACGCGCACCCCCGCAGCGCTCAGGCGGCGCGACACGCGAACCAGGAAGGTCTCGATGCCTCCCATCTGCAGTGCCCCATAGACAAAGAGGATGTGGCGCATCGGGTCAGGCTTCCTTCGATTTCGAGACGAAGATCTTCAGCGCCACGAGGCACACGACGAAGTAGATGAGGTAAGTCATGGCATATGCGACGCTGGCGCCTGTCGCCCCCAATCGGGGCACCAGCAGGGTGCCGGTGACGCACAGGGTCATGGCCTGGAAGATCTCGGCGCCGATGTAGAGGCGCGCACTGGCACGGGCGACCACGACGTAGCCGATGATGTAGGCCAGCAGCTTGAAAACCGTGCCGCTCACCTGCCAGGAAAACAGCTCCTGCGCCGGCAGGAGCTCCTGGCTGTAGAGCAGCAGGATGATCGGCTTGGACAGCAGGATGCTCAGGGCGGCAAACGCAAGGAGCACCGGAACGGCGAACACATAGGCCTCGCGCACCACCTGGGTGATCTGCGCGGTGTGGTTCGCCTGCGCGAGCCGGGGCAGGTAGTAGTTGGTCAGCAGCACGGCGAGGAACTGCGTTGCCGTGTCGGTGTAGCGCACTGCCGCCTGCCAGTAGCCGACGGCGTCCCAGCCGGAGTGACCATGGACGAGCTGCTGCAGATAGAGCTGCGTCATGGGAAGCGTCAGCGCAGAGACGCTGAGCATCAGCGAGAACTTGAACAATGTGGCGGCTTCGGGCCTGGCCCACAGGGGCCGCAGCAGCGCGAGGCTGGCGCGCGGCCAGGCGAAGCAGGCCCAGCAAAGCATCACGAGACCCGGACACGCGTTGAGCCACACGAGCCCCAGCATGGCCCCGGGTAACCCCCACTGCCACACGCCGATGGCGACACCGCCCATGCCGATCAACGATCCGATCGCCGACAGCACGGCGTACTCGGAGGTCATGCGGTGGCCGCTCATGTAGCCGCCCAGGAGCGTGGCGCAGGTCATGAAGAACTGACCCGCAGCCAGCCATCGGAAGACATCGGCATGGGCCTCGTCCTGGAAAAGCTGCCGCGAGAGCGGCTCGGCGAGGGCGAGCAGGAGAGCACCGACCAGCACTGACCAGGCAATGCAGATGGTGGTGCTCGTTCCGGTTACCAGCCGGAGTTCAGCCGTGCGGTCCTGTGTCTCGGCGACGCGCTTGATGACGCCGTTGAGGATGCCCGCGCCCGCCACCGTGGCGAGCACGCCTATTGCGTTCATCAGGAAGCCGATCTGCCCGAGGCCGTCGGCGCCGGTGTAGACGACGATCAACTTCACCGCGGCCAGCGCCGCGGCGAGTCTGGTCGCCGTCGATGCGCCGAGCATCAGGCCCGCACGCAGGAAGCTCATAGCTCCCGCGTGCGAAAGAACGATTCGATGCAGCCGCAGATGAAGTCGACCTGCTCGTCGGAGAGCTCGTAGTACAGGGGCAGGCGCAACAGGCAATCGGTGAAGCGGTCGCTGTTGGGCAGGGCACGCCCGTCGTGACGCTCGGTGAAATAGGGGCTGGAGTGCAGCGAAAGGTAGTGAAAGGTCGCGAGGATGCCGTTGGCGCGGAGCGCGGCGATCAGGTCCGTGCGTTCGGCGAGATTGCGGCACACCAGGTAGAACATGTGGCCGTTGTCGGTGGCGTGTGCGGGCAGCTGGGGAAGCTCGAAGTACCCGAGCCTTGCCAGTTCGCGCAGCCGGGTTCCATACCGCGCCGAGATGGCCTTGCGGCGTTGCTGGATGTCGTCGAGGCACTCGAGCTGGCCCCAGAGGTAGGCCGCGAGCACATCGGAGGGAAGGAACGACGAGCCCACGTCGACCCAGCCGTACTTGTCGATCTCGCCGCGAAAGAATGCCGATCGGTTGGTGCCCTTCTCGCGCACGATCTCGGCCCGCGGCACGTACTGCGGGTCGTTGATGGCGATCATCCCGCCCTCTCCGCAGATCACGTTCTTCGTTTCGTGGAAGGAGAAGGCGCTGAAGGTTCCGAAAGAGCCGAGCGGTCGGCCCTTGTAGTAGGAGTCCACCGCCTGGGCCGCATCTTCGACGACGACGGCGCCGACGCTTGCAGCGATCGCGAGGATCGAATCCATGTCGCACGCCATGCCTGCGTAGTGCACGACACAGATGGCTCGGGTCCGTGGCGTGACCAGGGCACGCACCTGCTGCGGATCGATGTTGGGGTGATCCGGAAGGCTGTCGGCGAACACCAGCTTGGCGCCTCGCAACGCGAAGGCATTGGCGGTCGACACGAACGTGAAGGCCGGCACGATGACTTCATCGCCCTCGCGGATGTTCAGCAGCAGCGCGGCCATTTCCAACGCGTCAGTGCATGACGTGGTCAGCAAGACCCGGCCGAATCCGTAGCGCGACTCGAAGAAGGAGTGGCACTTCTTGGTGAATGCGCCGTCGCCGGAGATCTTTCCGGTCGCTATGGCGTCGCGGATGTAGCCCATCTCGCGGCCCTCGAGATAGGGCTTGTTGAACGGAATGACGATGGGCTGTTGAGTGTGCGTTGTGCTCATGATCGTGGAGCAGGAATCCAAAGATGCAGGGTGTAGTAGCTTCTGGCGGGTTCGAAGCCGAACCGGCACCACACCTTCTGCACCGACACATTGTTCAATTGCGTCGAGACGGACACCTTGCGGCAGCCCTGCTGCGACGCCCAGTTCATGGACAGCGCGACGAGTCCGGCGTAGATGCCACGGCGCTGGCACTCCGGAGACACGGCGTTCAGCTCGATGGAGGCCAGTTCGCCCGTCAGCCTGAGCGTGATGAATCCGACGATGCTGCCCTCCTTGTCTTCGACGCCGATGACGGCGTCCGCCACCGGCGGACCTTCACAGGAGCGGTAGGCCCAGGAGGCGTAGGTTTCGTCGGCAGCCTCGCGCGAAAGCCGGGCGTCGGCGTGATAGTGACCGACATAGTCCCGGAACGCGGCGCGTGCCAGCGTCTCCACCTTGTGGGCATCCTGCGGGCCGAGCAGCCGATGGTGCAGGCCCGCAGCCAGCGAGACCGGTGCCGGCTCGCGGACTGCGGCCTCGTAGTAGACCAGGGTGTCAGCGAGGATCGCGCCGTGAGCAAGGGCCTGCTGCGCCCCCTGCAGGTTCGAGGTGGGCACGCGCAGCATCACGACCTCGGCGCCAAGCTCGCGTGCGCGCTGCAGCACGGCGTCGATCGACGTCTCGGGCGCAAGCTCGCCGCGCGCAGTGACAAAGCCGAATCGCGCGTGCTCCAGGGGGGACAGCTCCAGGCTCATGGTGAGGGCATGCAGAGGCAAAGAAGAGGGGCGCGGAAGATGCGTCCGCTGCTACTGGTTGTGATTCGCTGCCACTTCCTGACGCAACTGCGCGATCGTCGCCTTCAGCGTCTCGAACTCGGCTTCCTTGCGTGCCAGGAAGGAGCGGGTCAGCCGCAGCTTCTCGCTCAGCCCCCTGGGCGTGAGCAGGTAGGCATAGGCCAGCTTGTTGTCGCTGCGCTTGAAGTTCTTGATCTTCACCAGCCCCTTGTCGAGCAAGGCATGCAAGACGTAATGCGTCTTGCCGAGGCTCAGGCCGAGTTCGTGGGAGAGCTGCCGCTGAGACATCTCCGGCCGCTCGGCCAGCAGGCGCAGCGCGTCCAGCGTGGCGCCTGCGTCCGGATCTGCAGCAGAAGGCGGTGGCTGTCTCATGCTCCTCACAGGCGCGTTCATGGTGTGAACGCGCTAGTGTAGTGGAGCTTTCTTACACCTCAAGCAAAGGTTTCAGCCTGGTTGAAGTCCGGCGCTGAAACGTCCTTGGCGGAGAGCTGCGGGGGCACACCGGCGTCCGGCCACTGGATGGCCAGGTGCGCGTCGTTCCATCGCACCGAGCCTTCGGCCTGAGGGGCGTAGTAGTCGGTGGTCTTGTAGAGGAAGTCGGCCGTGTCGCTCAGCACCAGAAAGCCGTGCGCGAAGCCGGGCGGGATCCACAGCTGCTTGTGGTTGGCAGCGCTCAGTTCCTCGCCTGCCCACTTGCCGAAGTTCGGGCTGCTGCGGCGCATGTCGACCACCACGTCGAACACCGCGCCGCTCACCACCCGCACCAGCTTGCCCTGGGCATGCGGCGGCAGTTGATAGTGCAGGCCGCGCAGCACGCCCCTGGCCGAACGCGAATGGTTGTCCTGCACGAAATTGACTTCATAGCCCACCGCCTCGTTGAAGGCGCGCTGATTGAAGCTTTCCGTGAAGAAGCCGCGCTCGTCGCCGAACACCTTGGGTTCGATCACCAGCACTTCGGGCAGCGCAGTCGGGGTCACCTTCATGTCAGAACACCTTCTCCTTCAGCACCTTGAGCAGGTATTGCCCGTAACCGTTCTTGAGCATCGGCTGCGCCTGCTTCTCCAGCGCTTCGGCCGTGATCCATTTCGAGCGGTAGGCAATTTCCTCGAGGCAAGCCACCTTCAGGCCCTGCCTCTTCTCGAGCGTGGCGATGAACTGGCTGGCTTCGAGCAGGCTGTCGTGCGTGCCGGTGTCCAGCCAGGCATAGCCCCGGCCCATGATCTCGACGTTGAGCTGCTCCTTCGAGAGGTAGCGCGCGTTCACGTCGGTGATCTCTAGTTCGCCGCGAGCAGAAGGCTTGATGTCGGCCGCGACGTCGCACACCTGCTCGTCATAGAAGTAGAGCCCCGTGACGGCATAGTTGCTCTTCGGGGCCTTGGGCTTCTCTTCGATGCTCAGGGCGCGCTGCTGGGCATCGAACTCCACCACGCCATAACGCTCCGGGTCGTGCACGTGATAGGCAAACACGCTCGCGCCATGCTCGCGCGATGTGGCGCTGCCCAGCAGGCCTTGGATGTCATGCCCGTAGAAGATGTTGTCGCCCAGCACCAGCGCGCTGGGGTGGCCGTTCACGAATTGCCGGCCCAGGATGAAGGCCTGGGCCAGTCCGTCCGGGCTGGGCTGTACGCAATAGCTGAGGTTGATGCCCCAGCGACTGCCGTCGCCGAGCAGCGCCTGGAAACGTGGAGTGTCCTGCGGCGTGCTGATGACGAGGATGTCGCGAATCCCCGCGAGCATGAGCGTGCTGAGCGGGTAGTAGACCATCGGCTTGTCGTACACCGGCAGCAGCTGCTTGCTGATCGAGAGCGTGGCCGGGTGCAGCCGCGTGCCGGAGCCGCCGGCGAGGATGATGCCCTTGCGGGGGAGTGTGCTCATGGGAGATGCGTCGGTTGCCGTGCCGTGGTGCACGCGGCATTGTGGCAGCCCGACGACCGCCGCTGAGCCGGCGGTTACCAGCGGTCAAACGTTTCGCGTGTACCAGTCGGCGGCCACGTCGAGGCCCTGGCCGATGCGATGCGTCGGCTCGTAGCCCAGCCGCTCGCGCGCCTTGCCGATGTCGGCGAGCGAATGCCGCACGTCGCCGCTGCGGAACTCGCGCTTGACCGGCTGCGCGATCGACAGCGAAGGCCGGCGTGCCTGCAGGCGCTCTGCCAGCAGCGCGTAGAGCTGGTTGAGCGAGGTCTGGTCGCCGACCGCCACGTTGTAGACCTGGTTCACGGCTTCGGGAGCCGTGGTGGTGGCCGCCAGCAGGTTGGCCTGCACCGCGTTGGCGATGAAGCAGAAGTCGCGGCTGGTCTCGCCGTCGCCGTTGATATAGACCGTTTCGCCGCGCAGCATGGCGGCGGCCCATTTGGGAATCACGGCGGCGTAGGCGCCTTCCGGGTCCTGCCGGGGGCCGAACACGTTGAAGTAGCGCAGGCCGATGGATTCCATGCCGTAGCAACGGGCGAACACGTCGGCATACAGCTCGTTCACGTACTTGGTCACCGCATAGGGCGACAGCGGCCTGCCGATGAGATGCTCCACCTTGGGCAGCCCGGGGTGGTCGCCGTAGGTCGAGCTGCTGGCGGCGTACACGAAGCGGCGCGCCTTGGCGTCGCGCGCGGCCACCAGCATGTTCAGGAAGCCGGTGATGTTGGCCGCGTTGGTGGTCAGCGGGTCGTTGATGGAGCGCGGCACCGAGCCGAGCGCGGCCTGGTGCAGCACGTAGTCGGCGCCCTCGCACGCTGCCTGGCAGGTTGCTGCGTCGCGAATGTCGCCTTCGACGAAGCGGAAGCGCTCCCATTGCCCGGGCGATACCGCCGCTCGCACCGACTCGAGGTTGTGCCGGTGGCCGGTGGCGAAGTTGTCCAGCCCCACAACCTGCTGGTCGTTGCGCAGGAGCGTTTCGAGCAGGTGGCTGCCGATGAAGCCGGCCACGCCGGTGACGAGCCAGCGGCGCGGCGTTTGACGCAGCGCCGCGAGGACGCTTTCGTAGGTTGTCGACAACGCCATCCCTTCAGAGCCGCCAGACGTTCAGGCCTTCTGCCGTCAGCGCCTTCGCGTCGAATGCGCACTTCACGTCGACGAACACGCCGCCCTTGCCGACCTTGCCGGCCAGCACGGAGGGGCCCAGTTCCTTGAATTCGCGGTGTGCCACGGCGGCCACGATGGTGCGCGCCTTCGGAAGGTCATCCCAGGCGGTGAGCTTCACGCCGTATTCGTGCTCGGCCTCGGCGGACTCGGCCGTGGGGTCGCACACGTGCACGCGAATGCCATACGTCTGGAGCTCGCGAATGACGTCGATGACCTTGCTGTTGCGCAGGTCGGGGCAGTTTTCCTTGAAGGTGAGGCCCAGCACGATGACGTCGGCGCCCTTGACCGGCAGGTCGGCCGCGAGCATTTCCTTCACGGTCTGCTCGGCGATGAACTTGCCCATGTTGTCGTTGATGCGCCGGCCGGCCAGGATCACCTGCGGGTGGTAGCCCAGCATCTCGGCCTTGTGCGTCAGGTAGTACGGGTCCACGCCGATGCAGTGGCCGCCCACCAGCCCCGGGCGGAAGGGCAGGAAGTTCCACTTGGTGCCGGCGGCTTCGAGCACCTCGAGCGTGTCGATGCCGATGCGCTTGAAGATCACCGCCAGCTCGTTCATCAGTGCGATGTTGAGGTCGCGCTGGGTGTTCTCGATCACCTTGGCGGCCTCGGCCACCTTGATGCTGCTGGCCGGATACACGCCGGCCGTGATGACCGAGCCGTACATGCGCTGCACCACTTCGAGCGTCTGCGGGGTGTCGCCGGACACCACCTTGACGATCTTGGTGAGCGTGCGTTCCTTGTCGCCGGGGTTGATGCGCTCGGGGCTGTAGCCGACGAAGAAGTCCTGCTTCCACTTGAGGCCCGACAGGCGCTCGATGATGGGAATGCACACTTCCTCGGTGGCGCCGGGGTACACGGTCGATTCGTACACGACGATCGCGCCGGGCTTGATGTGCTTGCCCACGCTTTCGGAGCTCTTCACCAGCGGCGTGAAGTCCGGGCGGTGCGCGTCGTCCACCGGCGTGGGCACCGCCACGACGATGAAATCGGCTTCCTTGAGCACGGCCGGGTCGGTGGTGCAGCTCAGCTGCGTGGCCGAGCGCAGGTCTTCGCTGGAGACCTCGCCGGTGGGGTCGGTGAAGCGCTGGTAGGCCTCGACCTTTTCCTTGGACAGGTCGAGGCCGAAGGTGCGGTACTGCTTGCCGAAGGCCACGGCCAGGGGCAGGCCGACGTAGCCAAGGCCGATGACGGCAACGGTGGGGTTTGCGAGGCTCATAGAACTTTGGAGGTTGGGCGAGGGCGCACGAAGGTGCTTGCTGCGGCAGGATTCTGGGGCCAAAAGTGTCCGCGGCGACGGCAGCCAACCCCCCAGGACGGGTGCCTCGCGGCCCGCGAAAGCGGGGGCTGGCTAGCCCAGCACTTCGTGCAGCATGCGGTCGACGCCGGCCCGCCAGCCGGGCAGAGTGAGCGCGAACGCCTGTTGCAGCTTGTCGGTTCTCAGGCGCGAATTGAGCGGGCGTTGCGCGGGCGTCGGGTAGTCGCTCGATGGGATGGCATGCACCGCGTCGGCCGCCACCTTGACCGCATGTCCGCGGGCGAGGGCCCACTCGATCACATGGCAGGCATAGCCGTGCCAGCTCACTTCGCCGCTGGCTGCCAGGTGGTACAGGCCGGCCACGCCGGGCTCGTGCAAGGCGTGGCGCACCGCATGAGCGGTGACGTCGGCAATCAGGTCTGCGCCCGTGGGTGCGCCGATCTGGTCGGCGACGACCCGCAGCTGGTCCCGTTCGCTTGCGAGCTTGAGCATGGTTTTCGCGAAGTTGCCGCCGCGCGCCGCATATACCCAGCTGGTGCGAAAGACGAGGTGCTTGCAGCCGCTGGCCGCGATGGCCTGCTCGCCTTCGAGCTTCGTCTGCCCATACACCGACAGGGGGGCGGTCGGTGCCGACTCGTCGCGCGGCGTGCTGCCGCTGCCGTCGAAGACGTAGTCGGTGCTGTAGTGCACCAGCCAGGCGCCGCTGGCGGCAGCCTCCTCGGCCAGCACTGCGGGCGCCTCGGCATTGAGCGCGCGGGCCAGGTCCGGCTCGCTTTCGGCCTTGTCCACTGCGGTGTAGGCCGCGGCATTGACGATCACGTCCGGTCGCAGGCGTCGCACCGTTTCACGCAACGCCTGCGGCCGGGACAGGTCGCCCTGCAATCCGTCATGACCATGGCGGTCGAGCGCCGTCACTTCACCCAGCGGCGCCAGCGCGCGCTGCAGTTCCCATCCGACCTGGCCGTTCTTGCCGAGCAGCAGCAGCTTCATCGTGCGGCGTAGTTGGTGTTCATCCAGTCGCGGTAAGCGCCGGTGCGCACGCTGTCGATCCACTCGGTGTTGTCCAGGTACCAGCGCACCGTCTGGTCGATGCCGCTGTCGAAGGTCTCGGCCGGCCGCCAGCCGATCTCTCGCTCGATCTTGCGCGGGTCGATCGCGTAGCGGCGGTCGTGCCCCGGGCGGTCGGCCACGTAGGTGATCTGTTCCTCGTAGCGTCCGCCGCCGGCCCTGGGGCGCAGCGCGTCGAGCTTGCGGCAGATGGTGGTGACGACGTCGATGTTCTTCACCTCGTTCTTGCCGCCCACGTTGTAGGTCTCGCCCAGGCGCCCCTTCTGCAGCACCTGGCAGATCGCCTCGCAGTGGTCGCGCACGTAGAGCCAGTCGCGGATGTTCTGCCCGTCGCCATACACGGGCAGCGGCTTGCCGTCCAGCGCATTGAGGATCATCAAGGGGATGAGCTTCTCGGGGAAGTGGTAGGGCCCGTAGTTGTTGCTGCAGTTGGTGG